>JAYSSO010000027.1:0-13650 GCA_043720495.1 Candidatus Lloydbacteria bacterium
CGCTGCCGGATTGTGGAACTACCATTTGAGTTACGGGACATAAAAACACACCGTGGGGTGTGTTTTTTAACGGGTGGGTCTTATTGGGGAGCAAGTCTAGTGAATTTTACAGTGAGCACATCACCCTGCTTCCCACCCGGAAAATCACTGGGGGCATGAAAAACTGCATTTACCTTACTATCGGGAAAAGTAGCGGCATAAAAGTTCGCTGCGGCTTCCGCATCCTTATCGAACCAGAGACAAATTGTATTTTTCGGTATCATATTCGTTGTTCGTTATTACCTGTTAATTTCCTAATTTTACACCTAATGGCCTGTATACAACACACCGCAAAGAAAGTCACACCACCCCCTTAAGTTTGCAACACCTCCCCCCACGGCCATATCAGTGGCCGTATTTCCGAAACGTCCAATTTTGGCGATAGCCTAGTCGTTTTTGTGCTGAGCGGCCATACAACCGCGGGCTCTGCCCGGGGCTGGAACCGCAGTCAAAACGACGTGGTACCATAAACGCATATGCGCTTCAGGAAAAGTGCCCACGCTACGTACAAGACCGAGTACCACGTCGTGTAGACTCCGCGATATCGCCATAAACTCTTTCTCGACCAGGGAGTGCGTGCCTATGCAGAAACGATACTCAAGCACCCCGAAGGTCTCGCAAGCGATATCGAGGTAATCGAGTTAAGCGTCCAACCCGATCACGTGCACATGGTGATCGTTATCCCACCAAGAATTGCGGTGGCATCGGTCATTGGTTACATAAAGACAAAGTCAGGCGGCCTCTTGAAGCGCAAGTTTCCCTTCATGCAGAAAATGGTCTGGGGCGCCCCGGTATCTGGTCAGTAGGATATTGTGTGTCCACCGTTGGCATGAATGAAGGTGTAATATTAAATTACGTGCGCTCCCAAGACGAAGATGACCGAGGACAGCTGCAATTCGAGTTTTAAGTCTCGGCACTCAAACCGCGGGCTCCTGCCCGCGGTGATTGACTTTAGTTTGATAATTGCGGCAGTGCTAACTGGCGCGTTTGTTTTTGAGATTACGGTCGAGGGTGTCTTGAGGTGGGATTTATTTTTCAAGACAGCCTCTTTCTATCTCCTCACCGCCTTCGCGGTGTGTACCTATTTATATTACCGCTTCATACACACAGAAGACGATTCATCCGTTGTCAGATTTATGGATGATGAGTACTGCAAGGCATATATGCGCAAAGAATGTCTCCCCGCATTGACTAAGACGGTCAATAAGTTGATCAAATCTGGAGAAAGTACCGCTGGCATGATGAGTACACTTAGAGACTTAGATCTATGATAATATGAAATATTTATTTACTCAAAAATTCCAAGAAAGAATCCAAACGCTTTCATCGGCAGATAAAGCCGTCATTACTTCGTTTGTTCATTCATTAAAAAACCTGGCTGATCAGGATCTTCTCAATACACTTGCGCCGAATGTGCGAGAAAATGATATATCAAATTATAAACTTGGATCATTTATAATATTCTTTAATTTCACAAGAGATGCACAAAAGGAATTAGTTTTGGTTTTTCTTGATTTGACCCAAGAAGTTGCTCGTTTAAATAACCGTCGAAATCCAAATTATAATCACGATATACACCCAACCTACAACCACAACATCAATCCTCGGTATAACCCAGCTTTTAAGGGTTACTATTCTTACGACCGACAATTGGTGGCCCTGGAATATGTTATCGATATAGGAAATGATGTTTTACTTTTCTACGATTTCGCAAACACACTTGTGAAGTATGCTTTTGCACATAGTCAAAAGGGGTATGTGGTGTATGACAATAAAATGCGCCATGTCGGTCACTTAGAAAGTGATAACCAAGGGGGGTATACTCTTTTTGATAAGAGTAGCAGCTGGATAGGTTCAATCAATTAGAAAAACACCCTTCGGCACTATTGATTCTCGATTATTATCTGATTTCCTATGCCCCGTAAATGGAGGATAAGTCCAAATGAATCGTAAAATTCGTGGTCAAATTTTGTCTTAAATCCTTTCGGAAAAGAGTGGTATGATTGATTGCATGAGTAATATTTCATTTGCGCGGAATTTAGTTAGGGGGATGATGGCAGAAACCATCTTCGCTCAGATGCTTCGAGAAAACGAGAACGGGAACAGTCACGATTAATTTCTGAAATGTGTGGTGAAACATTTTCTTTAATCTATTCTACCTTTCGCCCGAAAGGTAGAATAGATAATTGGAGAGTACAACTGGGAATACTTGAGTACCAAATGCTATAATTGTTTATATATGCAATATGATCCAATAAATTTTTCAAAGCAATTAGTAAAGGGGCGAATTGCGGAGACATTGTTCGAGCAGATGCTTCGAGACGCTGGTGGATTTACCATCCTTGCTTTTGGATATGAGAGTGTAATTCCTGAACTCGCTCACAGACAACACGACCTTGAGGCAGAAGCCACGATGGAGATTATTCGTCGCGCGCCAGATTTTGCGGTAATCGACAATAAGACACATGAGGTACACCTCATAGAGGTTAAATATCGAATGCATCCAAATTCTATAAACAATCTCAGTGTAGCGAAAAGAATGCATGAATCGTGGAAACCGTCTTATCTTTTCCTCGCCACACCTCAAGGTTTTTATTTTGATAAAGTTAGTAAGATTGTTGAAAATAATGGACTCATGGGGCGACTATGTTATCCCCAAATTACTGAGGAATTACAGCTGAAATATACGGGACTCCTCAACCACTTTATTGTCCCATCGGATGATACAGAGGTGTTCTCCGGTGAATTGTTGAAGAAAATTGAGCAAAAAAGGGAAACTCCTGATACCGCAACGGAAGGTGTGGGGGACTAAACAACATTGTAAAGGCCTGGAAGTTTTTAGATACAATTTCCATGTTGAGGATTTATTTTATTTCACAATACCCCAAGCGTTGGCTTCGGGGAGGCGTTCCTTTTTGGTTAGGGTAAGTTGGGAAATGCCAAATACAAATGAGGCAATGATTATGAGAATCTTTGCTCCAACCCATGTTTCCGGAGAAAGGTTGAGTCTGACAAATTCATTGCACCCTGCGAGAAATAAGAAAAAAATTCCCCAGCGAAATGAAAGTTTGCTCCACCCCTTGTAAGTAATGGCAAAAATATTCTTAAATATATACTGAAAGAGTGGCCTTTTGCGCCAGACTGATATGAGTAGCACCACACCAAAAACTCCATCAAAAAGGGTATCGCGGAGTATGAAAATGCTTGGAATGTTTTTGAAGAGTGATAGCCCACCGAACAAAAGAACAGTAGCGGTAGAAATGAGTGCAAAAATTGGTATATGATTTTCCACTCGCTTCAAAATAAGCAGTGCAATAATTACCGTAATCATCATGGCAATAGTACCAGCTTGAAATCCCCAAATCTCAAATGCAACAATAAAAGCAATGATAGGCCCCAAGTCGCAAAGCGTATTAATAATCAGTTTGTTGGAGAACATGACCCTTAGCATAGCACAGTGCTTTAGACCGAAAGAGCGCAGTGGTAAATATGTAATAAAAGAACTGTACCAATGGGAAATCGAGGTTGACTCCCATTAGTTTCAAAGCACTAAAATAGTGTCAGGCACTGTTGATTATTTTTTTGTGTGGGGAAATAAAAAAACCCGCGTGCTGCGTAGTTTTTCCCTATTTCCAAATTAGCATCAAGAGTGACACAAAAAAGACAAGTCCTATTAGTTGGAGTCCACCGAGGAAGAGCAAACCGAGGGCACCTATTGCGATTTCCTGCCAGAAGCCTTCAGGGTTTGCAAGCGAGCGTGTTCCCAACCAAATCCATAGTGGGATAAACGTAAATGCGAATACCAATAATGACCAAAAGGTCTTCAATACAATTTCCTTCATCAGGATCCCCTTGAGTTTTGGGTTATCTCTTACTTAACAATAGCAAACATTGTGTTTTTTGTCAACGTAACTGGCGCACGTCACGAGAGTTGTTAGGGAGAGTAATAAAAAACCCCAACGCATGTGCGTCAGGGGTTGGGGAGTGGGTGAATCGTTCAGTCATCTCCTGCCACACCCCCTGCAGATTCACCTCCGGAGTCGGGTGAACTATATGAATCAGAATCAGTCGATGAGCCTGAACTTGAATTTTCACTTGAAGAATCTGGAAGAGTCGACACCGCAAGGATAATCGCAGCGGTACTAAGGTCGTCGTCGTTCCGAGAACTACCCCGGACACTTGCTGGAGGGCGGGGAGGTGCAGTATGCGGGTAATCACTCCGCATCTTCTCAAGTTGCTCGTACATTTCATCCGTACGTCTTTGTCTTTTTTCTTCATCTCTTCGCGCGTTGTAGCGGTGGAGGAAAACAGCAAAGATGAGGGCGATGGAAAGCGGAACAACATACAGGAGATAACCGTACGAGTTCGTCTGCGACCCAATTGCAGTTGGCGGTGTTGCAAACTCATTACGCGTCAGCTCCATCAAGGCATCAGCACCAAGTGTAAGCCCAAGAGCAAACGCACCTGGTGTACCGCTGTGCATCGAGGGTTTCATTGACTGCTCAATGATTCTTTTTGCAATCAAATCAGGGACAGGACCTTCGAGTCCTCGCCCCGTTACTATGCGGATCTTGTAGGGTGGAATTTTTCCAGCCACAATGACGAGAACACCAGAGTTGAGATCTGTTTGCCCAGGCTTCCATTTGTCAAAGAGTGTTACTCCCAGTTCAGCAAGTCCGGAGGCTCCGTAGTCTTGCGCTGAAGTGATGGTGACAACAACAATACTTACCTTACTTTCATCGCGAAATTTTGCGAGTTTTGAATTTAGCGTATTTTGCTCAGTGGTATTCATCATTGACGCGAAGTCGTTGACGAAGCGGTCGGCTTTTGCGGGGAACTCAAGCGCAAAAGTGAGTGTCGCCAGCACAGAAAGTAGCGCGACAATGAGAAGCTTTACAAGCCTGTTCATGCGTAAATTCCTTTGTGTCTATTGAGAAGATCATAACCTTAACCATAATAAAGTATTTTATAAGTTTGTCAAATTAGATTGACATATCGATAAATAATGTTAAATTGTAACGATGAGAAATTTGCTCCGCTATGCAGTTGTATGTGCCATGCTGGCTGTTGCCGTGATTGGTCTACCAATCTTTTTTCCCTATAACCTGAGACCACATGCAGATAAGTCAGAACACGCGAAATCAGCGCTCATGGTAAATGCCTAACAAGTTATGTATGAACTCTCCAAACATCCGAATAATCCACTACATGGAAAAACTCTCGAATTTATCGTTGGATATTTGGTTGAACAGTATGGCTGGGAGGAATTAGGGAGGCGCATACCGATCAATTGTTTCCTACAAAATCCAAGCGTTAAATCAAGCCTAACATTTCTCAGAAAGACTTTGTGGGCGCGCACAAAAGTAGAAGGACTCTATCTCGAAAGTATTAGTCGGAATTATTGATATGCTGAGAGCCTGATTATTTATTTGTATTTTTCGACGAAACGGACAAGATCAGCTTCATTAATTGGTTTCACGAGATAGTCGACAGCCCCGAGATTCTTTGCTTGCGCAATGATGTCATCTTGTCCTATCGCGGAGAGTACAATGACTGGAGTACTGCGTCCAATTTCGAGCAGTACATCCATGCCATTTGTTCCTGCCATGATGATATCAAGCAGTACGAGTGCGGGTGATTCTTTTTTGGTTATCTCAAGAGCTTCGTCGCCACTCTGTGCAGTCACGATATTTTTATACCCAGCCCTACTCAGCATGTCACGAAGTATTTCAACCATTGATTTTGAGTCGTCTACTATGAGTATTTTTTTGTCTTTCATACAGTAAAGTATAGCAGAAAGTTATATATAAGGCACAACAAGTGCCTTCATTGACACTCTCCCTACCTTCGCTATTCTATATAAAGAAGTTTGCTACGTGGAGAAGTGTAAGTGAAAGATTTGCTGTGGGGAATCCTCGGGTCTATTTTGTTGGTGTTTGTTTTAGTGAAAGTCGGTAGTGTAAGTATCGGTCCTCTATTACCAAGTCAGGTGATCGGCGAGGTCGGTGTGGAGCCAGAACTTCCGCCCGATATTAATGATTGGTCTGTGTGGAAATCGGGAGAGCGCGTTTGTATCGTTGCTCCCGAGCAGCAGATCAAGCTTACTGAGTATGCAAAAGAGATCAACGGACAGCAGATTCTCTCTATCGGCGTCTTGTCTCTTGGTGATATTCGTATGGCCATTCGTGCTGGAGTATATGCAATGACACATGGTCGAATGGTGGAGGTTGTGCACGTGAGGCAGACGAACAGGAGTCAGTGGGTTCGTTTTGATTGGACAGATCCTAAAGAGCAGGATGTAGCGAAGGTGCAGGCACTAAGTGCACTTCAAGTGACTGGTGAACAGTTTGATAAGTGTTTCAGGGGGCAATAATCGCAGGCAATCCGCATGCGATTTTTTTATGGAATAACAGTGCTCCACGCCGTGGGTGTTGCGCTTTCAGCAAGTATGTATAAGAATATGCTCATGCCTGAAAAAGAGATCTTTCCTGAAGATGTTCCCGACAACAGCCAGAAGGGTGAAATAAAGCGGCGCATCAATTTTGAGCTCGATGTGCTAAACACCAAGATTAATCCTGAAGAAGTATATTATGAACCCTCGATAGCCGAGGCAGTGCGTACACTCATTGATCTCGAAACAATGTATGTGAATTACAAGGAGCGATTGAGTAACCGTGCGGATGGGGAGGTCGTATACTTGTTTCAGTCGAAGGCAGAGGAGACTCGCACACTCGCGAAGCTCGATGGAGTTATCGCCGTCACCAATAAGGCTGATGCGCATGAGTTGCGCCAGCTCTTCGTACGGGAGTCCTCGTAGAAATTTGTGAATAAAAAACCCCTCAATCGAGGGGCATCAGTTACAGGGGATTAATTTCGTGATCAACTTCACGTAAATTCTCCTGCGAATCTCTTGCAAAATTAACACAAATCTATATAGTGTCAACACATGATAACAGAGATTTCCTCCTATTTTAGTGCTGTCGGACCAACGGAAGAGCTGGTCCGACAGATTTCTGGTACGAAAAATGAGCCCACATGGATGCTTGAGTTTCGGCTCAAGTCTCTTAAGCTCTGGCGGAATAAAAAAATGCCCAATTGGGGGCCAGATTTGACTGGGCTCGACCTCGAGAATATTACCTATTTTGTCGACCCGAATATCAAAGAGACGGATGATTGGAAAGAGCTCCCCAAGGAGATAACCGATACGTTTGAGAAATTGGGAATCCCTAAGGCAGAGCGCGACTATCTCGGGGGTGTGGGTGCACAATTTGATTCCGGCATAGTCTACCATCGCATCCAGGAATCACTTTCTAAGAAAGGGGTGATTTTCGAAAACATGGATGTAGCAGTGCAAAAATATCCCGAGATGGTGAAAGAGCATTTCATGACGAAGTGCGTTCCCGCGACTGATCACAAATTCACCATGCTCCACGGAGCGGTCTGGAGTGGGGGCACGTTTATTTATGTGCCAAAAGGTGTTTCGGTTGAACTTCCACTTCAGGCATACTTTCGCATGAACAAAGCACGCTCCGCACAGTTCGAGCACACCCTCATCATTGCTGACGAAGGTGCAGACATTACCTATATCGAAGGCTGTTCTGCCCCACAGTATACCGAGTCGTCACTCCATGCAGGATGCGTTGAGTTGTGGGTGAAAAAAAATGCACATATAAAATATATCAGCGTCGAAAATTGGTCAAAGAATACCTACAACTTGAATACAAAAAAAGCACTGGTATTTCTGCGAGGTCACGTAGAGTGGGTGAATGGCAACATGGGTTCGCGCGCGACCATGCTCTATCCGTCGTCGGTACTCCTTGAGCGTGGTGCACGTGCGGACTCACTGGGAATAGTGATGGCAAATAGCGGCCAAGTCCAGGACACTGGCAGTAAAGTAATACACATGGCACCTGACACCGTGTCTGTCATTCGCTCTAAGTCCGTGTCGAAGGGTGGGGGAGTATCCAACTATCGCGGGTTGGTACGCATCTTGCCGGGGGCGACAAATGCCACCTCTTCGGTCTCCTGTGATGCGCTGATTCTTGATGACCATTCTGTATCAAACACTTATCCTTCAATGAAGAACGAAAATGCATGCTCAGATATTTCTCATGAAGCTCGCGTGGGTCGCATTGGCGAGCAAGAAGTGTTCTATTTGAAATCTCGCGGGTATTCTGAAGCGGAAGCACTCCGGCTCATTGTTGGAGGATTCATGGAGCCAATAGTGAAAGCGCTTCCGCTTGAATATGCCGTCGAGTTCAATAAGCTCATCGAACTTGAAATGGAGAATTCGGTGGGGTGAAAAGTTGACAAAGTAACAATTTTGTGTATGATATTGTGTAGTCTTCGTTAAAAATAGGTTTGTTACCACAGAAGAATGAATGTGACTCTGTGTCATTTTTTTTCTCCTGTGGTAAAACACGGGGCGTCAGCTTGACGCCACACATTCGGTGCGGTGTTCGGGATAGCGCAAACTGAAATTGGAGAGTCCGATATGGGTAAAACTATTGGTATCAAGCAAGGACTGCAGGGACTACTGTCCCTTGGGGTGAATGTCAGTTGGGACGAGCTCGATGGTGATGCATTTCAGCGTACTGTCGTGGAAAATCCCGTCGAAGCAGGACGACAGCTCACATTGTTTTTCAAAAATGGTTGTCGCTACTCCACAAGTGGACAAAAAACTGCAATCGGCGCAAACCCCTTCAATCCAGAAAAGTACATCGGTAAAGGTTGGAGCATCTGGCGTGGCCCAGCAGAGGGCGACGGACACTCTGGCGAGGAAGACCAAGATATGCGTTCACTCGCACTCCCGGAAGATGAACTTGAGGCGATTCGCCTTGAAACGATGCTTCGAAGCGATGAGAAACACATCGGGGGCGAAGAGAGGCAGCGACGCCTCAAAGAAGCTGGGCTTATCCGCCTTGACGCCAGGGTAATCCAAGTGCTTTGGAAAAACCAGGTCCTCATTCCGGAGTCCTGGAAGCAGAAGACAAACGGTTATACCACGTTCATTTATTTCGACGGCACGATACTGCGCAGCCCGAATGGCAACCGTTGCGTCCTGTACCTGTACTGGGACGGTGGCCGGTGGCGCTGGGACTACCGCTGGCTCGGGAATGACTGGGATGGGGGGAACCCGTCGGCTGTGCTCGCAAGTTAGCACTTTGAACTTTGCTCAGTTTGCACTTTTCCGCACTCTGATCCTTTGACCTTTTTCCCGCACGTTTCGTGCGGGAATTTTTTTGTGTTGAGCGGCCATACAACCGCGGGCTCCCGCCCGCGGTGATTGACTTCGCTACGTCTGATTGTCGGTGGTCTCATGGAGCCAATAGTGAAAGCGCTTCCGCTTGAATATGCCGTCGAGTTCAATAAGCTCATCGAACTTGAAATGGAGAATTCGGTGGGGTGAAAATATATTGAAGTTGGCGCAAGCGCGGGCTTTTTTGCCCATATATTCTTTGCATGTCCGATACATACTATCAAGTTCACTTTGCCAGAGTTCAACAATAAAAAAACGCCTCTTCAGGCGCTTTGGGTGAGTGGGTGGCTGTGCCCTTTCTCTAAAAATGTACTACGGTAGCAAGTTGGAATCTCTACCTTTTGTTTTTTCTAAAACAGTGATTGCGATATGGTCCGCTTTCCGTCACGGGTGCTTATGCTGTCGCTTGGTGAGGCATCTCAGAGAACAGTAGAGAGGATCATCACTACGCGACGGGTGTTGGTATTCGACACCTCTGCGTAGAAGATGTCACCTGGACGAAGTTCCGCTTTTGGTCCAATCGTCCTGTCGTCTATGTGATAGCGCAAACCCTCTTGGTCCGTGGCCGTTTTGAAGAGGCCTACGTATTCACAGGTGAGCTCGATTGACCTACATGCAAGGTCGTCATCCTCAGCTCTGCCAGTAGCCGACCGGGAGTGAGCATCCTGTGCGATATCCAGGGGGAGTTTTCCACTCCTACCGAAGAAGTACATGCGTGACGTATCGATTACATCCGACATGGGCAGAACCGGAAACTCGTCATCATCAACGTTTCGCAGTATTGCATTTTCTCTGCGGAGTTTAAAAATCCGCGCAAGCAATAGTCCACACAGCACAAGCGCACAAATGGCGAAGATGACGAAACTGATCGCCGTGAGGACTGCGCGAAGCTTGAGTATGGCAACTGTTTCTTGTGCAGCAAGCAGATTTTTTTGCGCGATCAACACCTCACTGTTCTGCGCCTGAGTGGCAAGCTCACTCGCCACCACGGATGCATGATCGGCGGTGAGAATTTCTTCTGGAGAGCGTGGGGAAATAGTAATTTTTTGACCCACTTGAATGTTCTTCCAGGCCACGTCGGTGCAGGGGATTTGCGAAAGCACGCAGGCATCTTGCCAGTACTTCGGCCATTCCTTCCGCGGACGCTTTTCTGCAATAAAGGTTGCCCAAAGGGTGAAACCCTCATTTGCGAGGAAATATTCTGTCACTGCGACTTCTGTTCCAATCGGGCTGACAGATTGAGGATGTTTTTCGCTAGCGAACGAACTGAAAGACACCGCAATCATGGCCAGAAATGCCATGACTACGCGAAAAAGTTTAGATGAGTGCACTTAAGGACTCCCTTACAAAAGTTTACCAATGTTTAAGAACTGTAACTACCTATAATCTATAACATAAAGTATGGAGCTTCGTCAATAAACCACAGGGCCAACTGTGCGATGTGCGCTTCCTGTATTTCTGATTCCCCTCTATAGTAGAAAGAGTTATGCGAATTCAAGACATTGCGATGCTTTCGACGCGTGCGTTTGACATGTACGTTTCAAGTGTATATGCTGTCTGTATATGATAAAAACAATCAATGCCACAGCACTCCGTAGCAATTTTCGTGAAAGCATGGATCACGTAAAGGAAAGCAAAATGCCACTCGTCATTACCGAGCGTTCAGTTCCCACCGCTGTCCTTATGGACATTGACGAGTTCGAGGATTTACTTTCCGCAAAAGACAAGAAATATCTCGCGAGTATCAAGTTTGCTCGGAAAGAATACGCAAAAGGGAATGTGGTGAACATGCATGACCTTTTTGCAGGTATTGTCTAAAAGACATGCCGTACCGCATACTCTTTACGGAAGAGGCACAAAAGGACGTTCGCAAGCAGAGTGTTGCGATACAGCGACAACTATTCAAAAAACTTGTCCATTTTTCCTCACTTGATGACATTAAAACCGTAGCGAAAAAACTACACAATCATGATGTGGGTGAGTATCGTCTTCGTGTGGGGAATTTTCGTATTATCTTTGACCTCGACAAGCACAGCATTGTTATCCTGCGTATTCAACATCGCAAGGATGTATATCGGTAGTCTTTCCAGGGAGAAAAGTTTGGTTTGACACCACACTGCGGGGGGGGGGTAGACTTTGGTGTATATGACAAACCAAAATAGTGCACCGCTTGATTTTGACCTGAACGCAAATTACTTGGCGGAAGTACAGCAAGAACAAAGTGGTGAGCAAGTTGCGGAGGGTGGAGGCGATACAACCCCAGCTTTTGACGCAGAAGCATTTGAGGTATCGACACTCGCCGCGGTTGCCAAAGCAAACGAGGCCGTGGCGCCAACGTCCGAGGTGAAGGTAAAAATTGCAAGAATCGAGCATGATCTTCGAGGTGGTGATCGTGTTTCCCTAGAGCAGTTGCAGTCTGTCGTTGATAATATTCGCAATTATTCACCCGAGCAGAAGCAGGAGGTTGCGACTGCAATTCGGGAGCTCGAGATAGTGCGTGGATTTCGTGGCGATGGCCACCAAAAGACGTTGGAAAAAATAGCACAGCTGGAGAATGCAAGTCGGCCAAGAGTCGACTAGGACAATAACACTCTCTTCCTGCATTTGCCATTTCACACTATAATAGAGTGGTATGCGACTACAGGACATAGCAATGCTTTCGACGCGTGCGTTTAAGACGAACCCTACTCGTACGTGGCTTACCATTGCCGGCATGGGCGTCGGTACGGGCGCCGTCGTCACTCTTGTGGGTCTGGGGTTTGGACTGCAAAATATTATCCTGGAGCAGATTGTGTTTGGAGAGACACTCCTTTCACTTTCGGTCAACAACCCACCTTCGCGCGCGGTGCAACTCACCGACCGCTCGGTGAAAGACTTTGAAGGATTTGCCAATGTGAAGGATGTCTCACCTATGGCAAGCTTTCCCGCACTTATCACCATTGATGGGCTTTCTGGAAACGCATTTTTGCAAGGCGCTGAACCTGCTTTTTTTCGCTACTCAGGGGCAACAGCAGTCACGGGTAAACTATTTATGGATGGTGATGAAGCCAAGGACAAAGATGGTGTACTGCTCACCAAGGCCGTACTTAAACTTTTTGCAATCAAAGAACCGAAAGATGCGATCGGCAAGATGGTGACATTTCGTGTATTTATTTTGAAAGAGGGAACCGATGAGTCAGAGCAAATTGCCATTGATAAGTCTTACAAAGTTGTGGGAGTAACCAACGAAGAAAATTTTATTGCAGCAGTCATTCCACTCACCGAACTGGCCAGCCATATCCAGGTCAAAACGTATGACAAGGTACAAGTACGTATCACCAAAGCGGATTTCATAGATGCAACACAGGCGGAAATTGTGAAAAAAGGATACGTAGTGACTGCGCTTTCAAAGACCGTTGAGCAGGCTAACAAAATATTTCAAGGCATCCAGGCAGTGCTCGCAGTTTTCGGTGGCATTGCGCTTACTGTGTCTGCTATCGGAATGTTTAACACCATGACGGTGACTCTGCTTGAGCGTACGGCCGAAATCGGTATTATGCGCACGCTCGGTGCCTCGTCTGGGGATATTCAAATTTTGTTCGTCGCTGAGGCGGTCATCGTGGGATTCTTGGGAGGCATCATGGGTATTGTATTTGGGGGGACCATTGGGTTTGTATTAAACACCGCAATGAATTTTGCTGCATCAAATTTCGGAGGAAAGTCCGTTTCACTCTTTTCCTTTCCGCTCCCGTTCCTCACTTTCATTACTGTGTTCTCGGCAATTGTGGGATTTATGACGGGGATATTTCCGGCCAAAAGAGCGGCGTCACTTAATCCACTCGACGCCATCCGGTATAAATAATCGCGAAATTTGGCGTCCTTCAGTTTTTTTGTCACCGAAAGGTTTGGAAGCAGTATAGCTCATACAGCTTCTCAAACACTTCCGATGTAAAAAAACTGAATTACATCCAAATTACGCAATTATTTGAGATTGTTACATTTGTGAAGTTTAAGTGTGTAATTCCTTGAAAAACTTCATCAGGGTTTCATTTAAGGATGCTGTCAAGATGGTCATTTTAGAGTCTCAACCTAGAATGAGGAAAGTAATGGATCGTTGAAAAAATTCTCTGAAAGGAGAACATAATGAATACGAAAAAAACAGTTGCAAAATTGGCTGAGTCCGACGAGCAATCTAGCAAATATGGGTACTGTCCCAAATGTTCAAGTGGTTGGCTTGTAAAAGATGGCCATACGACAAACATTGGCAGTAGAAAGCAACGCTATATTTGTAATGGATGTGCGCACAAAACGACGGTGCCACTTAGTGAGCCTCCCGCTGAGGCTGTGCCAATGCGTACCACCCTTCGGACGTC
>JAYSSO010000028.1:0-4698 GCA_043720495.1 Candidatus Lloydbacteria bacterium
ACCCGTGAGCGCTTTAATAGCGCGGGGATCATGGGCAAGTTTGGTGATGTTCATTCACTTATTTTCTCATTTTTCTTATTGGGGAGCAAGTCTAATGAAGAATCGGAGGAAAGTGGTAGAGTCGATAACATAATCGCTTGAACAGGGAGAGCCCACTAAATTCTGTTGTCGTACAAAGCCAGACGGTACCTTCGTGTCGTCGCACATCGAGTTGCCCCGTGTGTTGATGGTGCACGTGGTGTTTTCTTCGCCAGTCAGAAAATGGCGTCAGCGAGAGAAGGGCGAGGAACCGCCCGATCCACAGGTTGAGTCCCGCATGTGCAAAGAGTGAGCGATGCCCACAGTCGTGTTGCAGTACAAAAATGCGCACCAGGAGTAGTCCAGTAGGTACTCCAAGCAGTACAGCAAGCAATGCTGAATACTTACTCACAAAGCCCGCGAATACCAAAAATGAAAAGAACAAAGAGAGAGTCAGTCCAACTTCAAAGAATCCACGCCCATTAGAGGGGGTCGCAAACTCCTTCACCTCCATACGCAGTTCATCAAGAGAGAGTTCCTTATCCAAAATTTTCTCCAGCAATGCAGTACTCTCCCTTGAGGTTACCTTAAAATTACACATCGTCAACCGAAAGAAAAAACGCCCTTTGGGTCGGCGCTTTTGAGTTATTCTTTAGGCAGTGCTTGCTTCCTGACTTCCTGGGTGATCGCCTTAATCAGTTGGCGCGTTTGAAAACCAAATGAATATCCGGAGCCAATATCAAACGTTCTTCCCATGAGGTGATGATGCATTTTCCAGTCAATGAAAAACCTTCGCATTCCCGTTTTATGCAGCGTTGTCTGCACGATGTTTGCGCCACACGCTTCTTTGTTGGCAAAAAATCTTTCGAGCAGAAGGTCTTCAGTCGCCCCACATTGCTTAAGTCGAATACGCATTGTGGGATTTGTAAGCTCTATACAGTCATTTTGAGCTTCGTCCCTCCAGTACTGAGTAGCGAATTGTTCCTTATAAATCTCATGAAGTATATCATTCAAACTCGTCGTGAGCTCATTCTGTCTCTTTCTGAAATACCACCACACAAAGAAAAAGAACGAACCAAGTACTAGCACATATTTTGCGTACTCATCCATGCGTCAACTCCTCACTGCTCTCTGTGAATACGTTAGCATGGCAGGGTATTCATGCAAGCAAAACCCCGCTCATGCGGGGTTTACCTCTAGATCATGGGTATATGCGCTACGAAGCGCAACAAATATTTCGCACATCGATTGATCATGAGTGCTCGTTTTGAGTACGTCACTCATGATGAAATTCTGCGTCGCAAACAGTGTTGCTCCTGACTTGTCCTTTAGTTGAATCGTGCAGGAGAAACCATGTTGCTTGCGGACCTCTGCATCGTCGTTACCGTCGGCCTGTATCGTGAAGCAAATCACTTCATCCACCCCCTCCTTTGGCACGTGCGGGTCAAAATATTTTCTCAGGTTGCTACCTCCCGAAAGTTCAATGCGACCATCAAGGCTACAGAGTAGACTTGCGTCCTCATTGCTAACGGCCTCATTCTTCATCGGCCACGTACAGTGACTGATGAAGTGAGGTCCTATGAGGGTGGCATGGGAAAGTGTCCCGTCATTTCGTACGAGTGTGCTCGTCATTATCGACTCACGGAGGCCGTTACTCATGTGCAGAAGAAGCGATTCAACGAGGAGCTGCATATTGCGGTGATCTCTCTGATTATTGGCATGTTTATACCAAATAGCAGTGAGCAGTGTCATGGTAAGCATGGCCCAAAAAATAATTAGCAAAAGAGTCATCTCCTGCTCCTACAGTAAAAGAAAAGCTACCCTAAACCCTAGCACCATGCGAGTTGGCGAGCAAGTGTTGGACGATTGACCAATGTGTTGTGTAGGAATAGGCTGAAGTAAGACAGTTGTTTGATAGGAGGATGTAATGGCCGTACTCACTCCAGAACGCTTGCGCCAGTATCAAAAACAGGAGCACAAGCGAATCCGTGCGCAACTTGCACGCAACTTTAAAGATGTTCCTGAGCATATGATGAAAGGCAATGCCATCATAGTCCACGGATATCGTGGCCATGTGCGTGCGCAGCATTTCAAGGATCTCGCAAACGAGTTCTATGATGCGGATTTCAATGTTGCATCGTTCGATCTTCCGAATTTCGGCAAGAGTAAACCACATCGGCCCGAGCTTGAGGGGCAGGTTGTGACATTCGCTGAGCTCGTGCGTTCCTTGAAATCGATTTTGTTTGCGATGCTCGAATCAAAGTCCAAGAGTAGTGTCCCGACTATCCTTGTGGGCTACTCGATCGGAGCGCTCGTCATTTTGCGCCTGCTCCAGATTTATCCATATTTGCAAAAGCATGTGGCGGGCATCGTCCTCATTGCCGTACCGCTTCGCGTTGATCACAATGCGCGCAAGGAACTTCTGCGGTGGAAGAGCGTCATCAAGCCGTTTTTTAAAATGCTCGTCCGTATTCGACCAGGTATGTCAGTCTCATTCTATGAGGAAGACGAATTCTCAAGGGACGATCCGCATCACTTCAAGGGTGCGATGAATGCATGGACGGCAAATCAGATACTCGTCGCATCGGAGAGTGCGCGTGAGGGGATGAAGAAGATCGCTGTCCCCGTGCTCTTTATTCACGGTGCAGAAGATGTCACCGCCCCGCTTGAGGATATGGAGCGAGCGTATGGTAACGTATCAACCGAGCATGATGATAAAGACAAGATAGTCTATCAAAACGTGGATCACCTCATCCTGCAAAAGCATCGCCGCTCAATAGAAGATGCGCTCAAGTGGGGCAAGATCAGAGCCAGACTCGCAAAAGACGCTGTTGTACGCATCCACGCCGAGCCTGGAAGAGCCGAGGAGCGCATAGAGGACTTACTTCGAGTCTTTCATGCGTTACTCGACACCGCCCGCCTCCTGCTTCGACTGCTCTGGAACATTCGCGGAGACTTCCTTCATTCAGTGTTCGGTCGCAAGCGCAACTAACCCCCTCGGGGGTTTTTTTCTGCCAAGGAGTGTGGTAAGATAGGCGACGTGCGATTTACAGAATAACTATTTTTTATGCTCCAAGAATTTAAAGCATTCGCAATGAAAGGTAATGTCGTTGACTTAGCAATCGGTGTGGTGATTGGTAGTGCGTTCGGTGCAATCGTAGCGTCTCTTGTCGGTGACGTGATTATGCCGATTATCGGGGTACTCACCGGTGGACTCGATTTTTCAGGATTGAGCTACAAGGTGGGCAGCGCATCAATCGCTTATGGAAAGTTTATTCAAGCACTCTTCATCTTTACTGTGGTTGCATTTGTACTCTTTATGGTCGTAAAGGCAATGAACAAGATGAAAAAGGCAGAAGAGGCAAAGCCCACTCTCCCAGCAGAGCCCACCCCAGACATCAAACTCCTCACCGAAATCCGCGACCTGCTCAAGAAATAATTATTTGTATCCGTTAAGCGGGCATCACCACTCGAGTGTTTGGGTGTCTTTCGCCTTCCGCAGAGGGTTTTTGTCCTCACTTCTCAAGAGACACGGATAATTTTCTGCTGAAAATTTCCTTTCTCTCGCCCCGCCGGGCCAGGCGAGGGGTCTCTCGAAAAGCAGGACAGGGCGTTTTGTCGGCAAATTACATTGCGCGTTATAGTTCGGAAAATACGCACTGCACCACTGTTGCACCTGCCTCCGCAGAAAAATGGCTTGGTCCGACTCGCCCTGGAGTCGGCATTTTTTGAGGATAGTTCCGCGCGCCGCTGGAAGCGCGCGGATGTGCAGTGCAATAGTGAGTGCAAAAACCTCCAGCGGGACGCTGTAATACCCTCAGCGATAGAAGGGCATGGCGAATCATGAAAAATGAAGACCAATTGAGAATTCGCTTCCAAAATATGTCCGACCACCCAAATCACTTTCGTGTTATACTCTCCAAATGGATTTCATTCTCCCGCTGATTCAAGAATACGGCTACTATATCGTCTTTGTGGGCACGTTGCTTGAGGGCGAAACTGTTGTCGCACTTGCCGGGTTTGTTGCCCATCAGGGATATCTGAGACTTGATGTGATTATTCCCATTGCCATTCTTGGTGCAACGATTGGTGACCACTTGTTTTTTTATTTTGGGAGATTTCGAGGAAGAACTATTCTTGCGAACCATCCCGACTGGCACCCGCGAGTGGAAAAGATACACGTATGGTTAGAGCGTCACCAAAATTTGCTCATTTTTGGTTCTCGATTTCTGTATGGGTTTCGTGCCATTACGCCCATTGTGCTTGGTACAAGTCGAGTTTCAGCACTGCGCTTTTTCGTACTCAATATTCTCGGTGCCATCGTCTGGGCTTTTATTTTTGTAATTGGTGGGTATGTTTTCGGAGATGCCATCGAGCGTTTTTTGGGTAATATAAAAAAAATCGAGGGTGTGATTGTCGGCCTCCTTATTCTGTTCGCTGCACTCGTTCAGGGTGGCCTCTGGCTACGTAGGCGAAAAAAGCGAATGCAAGTCAAGAGCCTATCCTAATAACCCCACCACCACGGGGAGTACTTCATTTTTCTAAAGTGGACTACCACTAAGAAAAATTGGTCGCACCACAAGAGTACTTCATTTTTCTACGACGGATTACCGTCAAGAAAAATTGGTCGCTGCTTTGTTGTAAGGTGAAACACTTATGCCCCTGCGATTCGGTCAACAT
>JAYSSO010000029.1:0-1938 GCA_043720495.1 Candidatus Lloydbacteria bacterium
CAACTTTGCCTATGCTCACTGGCTCAATGCTGGACGGATCAATGGCCCTCGCCAAAACTCAAAGGTGCCAGAGGGGCTTGACTTAAACGCAATTCCACCGTTCAACTTTGAAGAGTTGTGGGCGAGATGGCAGCCAATTCTCAAAGCACAAAGAAAAACACTGGACAACTCGGACAAACAAGTGACCAAACAATTAGCTGCTGATGCAGACGAGAAGAAGAGCAAGAAAGATCAAGAACAAGCGGCCAAGGACCAAAAGAAGCTCGCCAAGAAGCAGGAGAAGGAGTCGAAGGCAGCAAAGGAGGGGGGGAAGAAGCGGTTGCGTGATGAAGCTGAAGCCAGTGAAAGTGTTGCTGCTGCTGGAGACGCTGCTGCTGCCCATAATGCAAAACGAAATGGTTCTAAGAGAACCCCCGAAGCCAAACAACAAGAGAAAGCACGGATCGCTGCAGAAGCTGCTGCCGCTAATGCTGCTGCTGTTGCTGCTGCTGTTGCTGCTGTTGCCGCTGCTGCTGCTGAGCAGAAACTGTTTGACGACTTACAGAAGTGGGATGTGGAAAGCACTCGTGATGTGACGCTTCAAGCTTTTAGAACTCTCAAAACAAACAAAGCCGACTATGTGGCTAAAATTGTCCACTTGCTTGAAGCTCGTGACTACGTTTCAGCTATTCAACTGTGCAGAGTTGCCAAAGTAATCTTTTCCAAATCACAGGCCGAACTGGATGAGCTGCAAACACGGTGCAACGGCTATTTGACACAATATCAAATGGCTGTTACGGCTTGGAACACAAACCAAAGTATGAAGGTCCACACGGCAACGCGTCGCTTCACTGACTTGGGCTTCACAGAACAGCTCCACTTTGAGCAAAAAGTTGAGAACTTGAAGCGCCACAGGGACCATGACGGTGCTTACACGATGTGCCTTCTCATACAGTTCATATTTCCCAATCAATCACAACTTGCCAATCGTGTCAAGACAGAGTATGAAGCAGCTCTGGGTAGTCCACTCATTCTCGACGAGTTGGAGAGGGATGTCGAATTCGCAAACAAGTTGACAGAGCAGGAAAAGACAGACCTGGCCGAGTTCCAGTCTCCACTTACTGAAGTGCGATCCCCACTGCTCCAGACTTACCTGGACCATCTCGTGCGCGACACAAATTCGACAATCGCACGCCGTGGCATCTTTGTTGATAACTTCATGAGCTTCAGTAACACATTGTTCGATGACAAGTCTCGCGCAGGGACCGCCTTGGCTGCCGCCACCATGCAAGTACGTAAGGATTCCCTAATCTCGATGAAACAGAAGGGTGCAAAGAAATTTCTTCTCCCACTTTGCGACGGTAATCACTACTGCATACTGTGGATCGACACAACAAATAGAACTGTGACTCGTCTCGACTCAATCAGAAAGTATCGAGGCTTCATCAACCCCACGAACCGCATCATTGGTCTCTTTGAGAGTGTTTGGAATCAGACTTTCAAACTGTTAGAACCCATATCTCCACAGCAATCCAACGGGGTAGATTGTGGTATTTACGCAATCTCAAATTCTCGAGCGCTCCTCGCAGGAATCACGATGAAACAACAAGGGTACGTGAACGGGCTTAACGACCAGAACGAAGAAACCACAAACGCCAAAAGGATTGAGTATGGTAAAGTAATCAGAAGGGAGATATTGAAATGAAACTACGCTCTCAATCAAAAGACAACATCACTCAAAAGAAGGCCAATAAAAGCAACAGATCATTTTTTTCTCCTCAGCAACAAATCCCCAAGACATGCAGCATCACCACACGAAAATTGTCATTCAACAAAGACCTATCCTCACCCCCAAAGCTCAATGGGACACAAAAAACTGAGATTTGAACTTATGAGCTCTCGAGAGAAGAGGAAGAAAAAAAGGAAACCAAGAGAGGGGAAAAAGATATATGGGGCAGA
>JAYSSO010000030.1:0-4663 GCA_043720495.1 Candidatus Lloydbacteria bacterium
GCATCGATGAATGCCGCAACCCCGCCTTTCTTCTGTGCTTCAGCAACGACATGCAGTGCGAGCGTCGTTTTTCCTGAAGATTCTGGCCCAAAAATTTCAATGATACGACCCTGAGGAATTCCTCCTACGCCAAGCGCGTGATCGAGCCCGATAGAGCCCGTTGAAATAGAATCAACTGCAACCTTGGGTGCATCACCGAGTTTAATGATAGCTCCCTCACCAAATTTTGTTTGTATAGATTTAATTGTGGCGTCGATACCCATTGTTCCCGATCGCTCTGCTTCTGACTTCTCTTTCTTCACTTTTTTTACAAACCCTGCCATATGAATTTATTATTTTTAAGGAGTAATTTTGTTTGCGGGCGCATACACCAGCTCGATATTCTTTGCTATGGATCTACCCTGAGCATCCTTTGCGGTGAGCTCTATTATATTGTATCCCGGGGCGAGCAACAATTGTTCTGCAAAGTTTCCTGTTAGGTCAATGAATATTGATCGTCCGTCAAGAGTGAGCTCCTTTGCATTCGTTGCGTTTCCGCGCACCAGAATGAGTGACTTCTCCGAAGTGATGCCATTTTCTGGCTCGGCGAGCTCAATTTGTGGGCCGGCAATAATAGCGCGGGATTGGATGTACGAGTAAAAAACAATAATCCCCACAACCAATATTCCCACACCGAGTGTCAGAATTTTTTTGAAATTAAAACGCATACCCTATATATACAGGAGAACAAGCAGGAGAAAAAGAGTGAAGACTATGGGAGTAAAGCGGGTAGAGGTCGTTCCCGAGGCGGGAACGTTGCAACTCGGCAGTTCTTCGGGTATATTGACTACTACATTAGAGTGTGTTATGCTCTCTCAAGTTTGTACACTCGGGAGAACCTATGGGATTTCGACGGTCTTTGCTTTCCGCACTGCACTACATCATTTGTGTCCCTGCATTTCCCCACCCACCGTCTGTGATCAGCTATGCACGAAGCCTCTGTCCAACAGACCCCCCGCCTCAAATGAAAAGGGACTACATGTCGCGAAAGGACACCAGCAAGTCGCAGAGACGAAAGAAACAAGTCCACCGCGCCAACCACCGCAAGTGGTAACCAAGGCCAAATAGCAAAACCGCCCCCTACCGGGGCGGTCTTTTCTTTCCCTCTTTCCCCCCCAAACAGAAGAGAGGAGAGAGTGAGGGTTCCCACTTTTTGAAACCGCCTCGTGCGTTTATATGGATAGGTCAGCAACGCGAAGTGAGGGTTTCCACAAATGGATGAAATTAGAGGCGTGGGGTGAGAAATGGGGTGGGACCCATTTCGCAAGACCTTTTGAGCTATTTTCAGAAATAGCCAAAAGGTGTACAGCTCCTGTAGGGAGACTGGGACATAAGTGTTTCACCTTACAACAAAGAAGTTCGCCATTTGTGGAAACCCTCAACTCTAACTTTCAACCTCTCGTCCAAACCCCTCACTCTTATCGTCGCGTTGCAATACCGTTCGTGGCTTCGCCCCCTCACCCGCGCCTATCACTCCTTTCTCCTCAAGAATATCCATAATGCGTGCAGCTCGAGCGTAGCCGAGCCCCAGGCGACGTTGTAGGTATGAAGTCGAAGCTTTGCCATCTTTCATCACGAGTGCTTTTGCCTCTTCATATTTGTCGTCCTCTTCGTCATCATTCCCCCCGTCGACCGAAATGGCCTCTTCAGGAATCCCACCGAAAAACGCATTGCGATTTTCACCTCCTGTTACGTTTATTTCATCACCAAGTGTCCCATCGTAGTGGTCTTTGAGGAACTTTACAACACTCTTTACCTCATTTTCCGAAATAAAAGCGGACTGCAGGCGTATGGGTTTCGGCATCTCCGAAGACAAATAGAGCATATCACCGGCACCGAGCAAGTTTTCTGCACCTGAGGTATCGAGAATGGTGCGTGAATCAATCTGTGAGGCGACCTGAAGCGCAATACGGGCAGGGATATTCGCCTTGATGAGTCCCGTAATGACGTTTACCGACGGTCGCTGTGTCGCAATCATGAGGTGAATTCCGACCGCACGACTCATTTGGGCGAGGCGCACGATGGCCGATTCAAGCTCTCTCGGATACGCACTCATGAGGTCTGCAAGTTCGTCAATGATGATGACAATATACGGCATCAGCTCAGGAAGTTCCGCGTCCTCTCCAGCTTCGTCTTGATTGAGTTTGGAGTCTGGGTCCGCCTTCTCTTTTTCATATTTCTCGAGTGCTGGCTGAAGCTTTGTCTTATGGTACGAGTCAATGTCGCGTACTTTGTTCTCCTGGAGAACGTCATAGCGCCTATCCATCTCTTTCGTTGCCCACTTGAGTGTGAGGATTGCTTTCTTCGCTTCGGTCACCACGGGGGTGAGCAAGTGGGGGATACCATTATATAGAGTAAGTTCGACGCGCTTAGGGTCTACCATGATAAAGCGCAGTTGCTCTGGTGAGTTTCTATAGAGTAGTGAGGTAATGATAGTATGCATCGTCACTGATTTTCCAGATCCTGTAGCACCCGCAACCATGACGTGTGGCATTTTTGCAATATTCATAAACTGCGCTTGACCAGAGATGCCTTTTCCAAGAGGTACATAGAGAGGGTTCGGGTTTGCCGCCCACTGTGCTTCTCCAAGGAGGGTACCGAGACCCACGGTAGATTTCGTGGTGTTGGGCATTTCAATTCCCACCAGTGATTTGCCTGGGATAGGAGCCTCGATGCGGATAGGGGCCGCCGCGAGCGCAAGCTCGAGGTCGTGCTGCAGTGTGGTGATTTTTGACAGTCGCACACCCTCCGCAGGCTTAAGTGCGTAGCGGGTAATAGAAGGGCCCACCGAGACCTCATCCATCTCGACATGAATACCAAAGTTTTGGAAGGAACGCTTGATGATGTTTGCGTTCGCCTTTATGTCTCCGTAACCGGGCTTTCCCTTATCGTGTGCGAGCAGTGTAAGTGGGGGAGGGGTGTACTCTGAGTGAAGTGCAGAGTTAAATCGGAAGGGTGCCTCCACAGCCTTCCCTTTACTTGTCGGCTTCGTGATTTTCGCGAAGAGTGATTCCTTTGGAGCATCATCTAGTGCAAGTTCGAGTGCGGCATCCGCATCATTCACTTCCGCCTTCGGTGCATCTTCCCGGAGCGAAATAATTTCGGTCGTTCCTTCCTCCTCATCTCCCGCAAGTTTGAGATCCGCCTCTTCGTCGCGGAGTTCATCGCGACCGGTTGGTCTCAAGAATTTAAAAAAGGTAAAGAGAAATCCGAGGTGAAGCGGAGTATCAAAGAGAATAAGAATTGCGATAATGAATACTGCAGATAGAATAATTGCCGTAAGTATTGGTGCAAGCATCGAGACGAGCGGGAGCATTACATAGTATCCAACAATTCCTCCCAGCCCAGCGACTCCCTTCACTTTGGTCGCAAGTGCGAGGAGTCCCAGTGCCGCAACTAGAAAGAATGGCCCAGCAACCAGTGCTGGCATGGCAATGTTGTGTGCACCTGCACGAAAAAAGTTGATCGCAAGAATTGCAAACAGAAGAGGTACAACATAGTACCCGATACCAAACAAATAATGTATTCCCGCGTAGAGCTTTCCTCCGAGCGGTCCACCAATACCTGTTGCCGCGATGATAAAGACGATAGTGACAATGGAAAGCGAGATTCCAATAATCGAATTTCGCGTCTCCTCTCTTAAGCTACTCCAGAAACCATTTTTTTTGTCTGATGAATAATTGTTGCGCTCTTTTTTGTCAGAATTTCCTTCGTTTTTCTTTTTTCTTTTTTTTGCCATAACAGTAATTAAATTTGTTTGATTTTATCATTGAAGCGCAATTTCTCACAGGTAGTTTTTTGTCACTACCTCCTTAAGCGAGGGTTGTCACTTTCTGAAAACGCCTCGGAAAAGGAAAAGCATGGTTCCCGCCTTCTAGGGTGATTGAATTTCCCTCTTCAGCGAGGGAAGTAATCTTTGTCGGAGACTCCACAGGCGAATTGCTTGGTTCGCCATTCAGATGGCGAAATTCGCCGAGGATTGCCTTGTCGATCCGCAGGAGAGCGACAAGGTTGCTCCGACAAAGATTTACTTCCCGAGCGCCCCATTTATCCACACCTTGAAATATCTGCAATTTCCCTCTCTATCAGACATTCTAGACAAATAGGAGGGCATAAGTATTATGGACAGTATGTATGCGCGTGACGCAATCTTAAAGACACCAAATTGACACTCAGTTGACTAAATAGATATTGTATGATATCGTTATCAGACATCTTAAAGACACAATATGAACAACAATAGCGAATATAAAAAGGACACTTATTCCAATCAATCCGTGGAACAAAACCGACAAAACACTAGTGCACCTCAAGGACAACCCAAAACGGATTCCTCCCAGGGTTTTTCATATATTACGCGAAAAGCAGAAAAGCTCACGACCGCCCTCTATATGGTCACCGACATTCTTTCGGACAAAGAGCCACTCAAGTGGAAGGCAAGAGAAGCGGGCGTCGAATTACTCTCCGACATCACCGTTGCTTCCACGGTGTCCTCAAGTGAGCGCATGAGCATTCTCCGCACGACAATCAAGAAAATTGAGCGTGTCGTTTCATTCGTCGATATAGCCGCATCCGCAAGAATGATTACCGAAATGAACTCCAGTGTTCTGAAAAAAGAATATCT
>JAYSSO010000031.1:0-12534 GCA_043720495.1 Candidatus Lloydbacteria bacterium
CAAAACCAACAACCAATCTTTGCTGATATTTCTGTGCGCAGGGCGCTCCAGATTGCCATCAACAAGAAAGCAGTTGTGGACGAAGTGCTCCTCGGTTACGGTCGCGTCATTAGTGGTCCGCTCCCCTTTGGTGTTGAGGATAGGGTGGTGTCTACCACCACGAATACGGACCGCATAAGTGAAGCAAAAAGAATTCTTGAATCTGGGGGTTGGGTACAAAATGCACTAGGAATCTACGAAAAAACGGACAAAAAAAAGAAAACCACTGTAACACTTGAATTCTCGATTGCGGTTCCCGATGTAGAAGAATTGCGCCTTGCAGCGGACATGCTGAAAACTGACTGGGAGCGTATGGGTGCAAAAGTCACATTAAAAATATTTGAGCTCACAACATTTTCTGTTGATGTCCTCTCACCTCGAAAGTATGACGTCTTGTTCTTTGGACAAATCATCGGTCGCACGCCTGATCTTTTTGCATATTGGCACTCATCGCAACGACATGCTCCAGGACTCAATGTTGCGCTCTATGCGAACAAAAAGGCTGACCAACTGCTCGAAGATGCTCGACAGGAACGTGACAAAGCGCTCCGCAGCGGATTCCTCACATCATTCCTTGCTGAAATTGAAGCCGATATTCCCGCGATCTTTGTCTATAGCCCAGACTTTCTTTATGCCACTGGAGAGCGGGTACGGGGGATTCATGCAGGGTTGATAACTACCGAGGCAGAGCGATTTCTGGATGTGGAGAATTGGTATATTGAAAATGAACATGTGTGGAAGTGGTTCGCCGATCGATCAGATAGGAAACATATGCAAATGTAGCAACGCAATTTCTAGTAGAATCATTTCGCGGGCAGCAACTTGCTTCCGACTTTGAGAAAATTTTGTGATTTTTGTAAAAGTATCTTAAAATTTTCTCTTCGTCGGAATAAAGTTTACAAAACTCAGCGTTCGGATTTTCGGAAATAGCATAATTATTTATTCATTTACTCATATGATAGAAAAAAACGACAGTCAAGGAAGACAAGACGGAAGGGTGGGCGCTCCTCGCGGAGCTTCATCCCCACGCACGCGCACTACACTGCGCACAACAGGCATTCAGAGTTATGTTCGCCCTGGTGGAGACTCGCGTGGAAGTGCCCTAAGGCGAGCACCTGGAGCGCCACTACGCACCCAAGGAGGGCGACCTATCGTGGCTCAGCCCTCACGACCCGCAAGAGACAATGTACGACGCTTGAGCGCAGGAGTGCCCCCCCGAAGGCCACGGACTACAGCGCCATCGCGCGCAGGGGTAGCGGGAAAACATTATGATGATACTCGCCACGCTGTGCTTGCCGAACGTGAGATTCACCGGTCTACAGAAGAGAGAAAAAGTACCATCCCACCACTTGCCGAGGGAGACGTACGCGTAATTATTTTTGGAGGTGTGGAGGAAATTGGGCGTAATATGGCTGCAGTGGAGATGGGTGACGACATCGTCGTCATCGACTGTGGATTCAAATTCAAGGACGAGGACACCCCAGGTGTCGATTATATTCTCGCAAATACGCAGTATCTCGAAGAACGTAAGGATAAAGTCCGTGGAATTTTTATCACTCATGGACATCTCGATCACATTGGAGGTCTCCCCTACATTCTCCCGCTCCTAGGAAACCCCCCCGTGTACGCACGTAATCTTACGGCACTGCTCATTCAAAAACGCCAGGACGAATTTCCGGACCTTGCCCCAATAAACATGAAGGTTGTCGAAACTGATGAGCGTATTTCTTTCAAGGACCTTGCGGTGCGCTTCTTTAAGGTGACGCACACCATTCCGGACTCAATGGGAATCATCGTCGAGACTCCGTATGGAGGAATCGTACACACCGGGGACCTGAAGCTTGACCACGACAAGGGAGTCCCGACTGCAAGCGAAATTAAGGAGTACAAAAAATTTGACAACATGAAGACGTTGCTCCTCATGGCGGATTCGACCAACTGCCAAAAACCAGGTTTCTCCATACCGGAGCCAACCGTCCACGATACCATTGAAAAACTCATCAAGGAGGCACACGGTCGTGTGATTGTCGCAACATTCTCGTCACTCCTTGAACGTTTGATAAAGATTATTGAGTTCGCAGATAAGCACAATCGCAAGGTAGTCATAGACGGGAGAAGCATGAAGACGAACATCGAACTTGCACAAAAAGCGAAGTTGTTTGAGTACAAGAAAGGCACGGTTATTCCGATTGAGGAAATGGGGAATTATCCACCAGAGCGTATTGTCATGCTCGTCACTGGAGCACAGGGAGATCCATTTGCCGTGCTCATGCGTGTGGCTCAGAAAAAACACAAGCATATTAAAATTGGTGATGGGGACATGGTACTCTTTTCCTCCTCAGTAGTTCCCGGTAACGAGCGAGCGGTACAGAAACTCAAAGACCTCCTCTCTCGCCAAGGCGCACATGTGGTGCACTACGAGACGTCCGATGTCCATTCTTCTGGGCATTGTTACCGCGATGAATCAATGTGGATTATTTCGCATATCTCACCAAAGTTCTTCATACCTCTTCATGGATACCACTATATGCTTCGTTCCCACGTGGACATTGCGCTTGCCTGTGGACTGCCTCGTCAAAACACGGTGATTGCCGACAATGGGTCCATTATGGAAATTCGCGATAAGGGCGAGACAATAGTGAAACTTGCCGTGTCAGCTCCAAAGGAAGATATTATGGTTGATGGTTTTGCAATCGGAAATCTCCAGGAAGTCGTACTCCGTGATCGCCAGATGCTCGCAGAGGACGGTATCGTTGTCCTCGTAGCAACTGTCGACATGAACACTGGCAAACTCATGAAGTCACCAGACATTATTGCCCGCGGATTTGTCTATGTGCGCGAGTCTCAAGAGCTCCTAAATCAAGCACGTCTAATAATCAAGAAAACCGTTGAAGATGCATGTAGCAAGGGGATGAAGACCGTGAACTTTGAATACGTCAAAGAAGATGTGCGCGATGAGGTTGGGAAATTCCTATTCCAGGAGACTCAAAAACAACCAATGGTGATTCCGGTACTTTTGGGTATTTAGTAGTGTGAAGCAAAAAAAGCGACGATGGTCGCTTTTTTGCTATAATGTTTTTATGAATCTCCTAAAATCTTCCACACCGCTTTCAGCACGAAGTGCATTCATTATTTTGTCGGTGCTGATGTTTTTTTTCTCGGCACAAGTATCACTCACCATTTACATAGACTCATCGTTCATTAAGGAGTCAATAGAAAATTCAACAGCGTTTAGTGCGTGGCAAAATCCGGAAAATCTAATCGGTGCTGTCTATACATTTGCTTCGCTCGTCACACTGCTCGCACTCTCGTTTGCACCTCGCATACTTCGTAGATTCGGCAACTATCGATGGACACTGAATATTTTGGTATTACACATCACCCTCATGCTCGGACTTGCGGTATTTGATACTGCACTCCTCATCATTCCTCTATTTATTGTCGAAACTGCGGTTATTTCAATATTGTATTTTAATTTTGATGTTTTTCTCGAGCGCT
This sequence comes from Candidatus Lloydbacteria bacterium, assembly GCA_043720495.1. GTDB lineage: Bacteria > Patescibacteriota > Minisyncoccia > Phycocordibacterales > UBA6899 > MHLP01. The sequence goes on from JAYSSO010000031.1 coordinate 3,538, forward strand.
ATTCTGATGACAAAAACACGGGGGCAATTCGGGGGTTGTTTCTCGTGATAGGATCGATTGCGTGGCTACTTCCGCCATTCTTTGCCGGAAAGATTATTGAGCAGTCAGGCGGGTTCGCACAAGTATATTTGCTGGGAGCGCTCATTATGCTCCCCACGCTGTTCTTGGTCATGCGCTACTTGCATCGGTTTACCGATCTCATCTACGACGATGTTCCCCTATTTTTCACAGAGCGTGAATCCATCAAGCACCCAAATGTCGGGAAAATACTTAATGCGAATTTTTTTCTTCACTTCTTTTATGCATGGATGATCATATATACTCCACTGTACTTTCATAACCAGCTGGGCTTTTCCTACGAGCAGTTCGGGCTGTTGCTCACCATTGCCCTTTCGGCTTTTGTAATTTTTCCGTATCCAGCAGGATGGCTTGCAGACAAATGGATAGGCGAAAAAGAATTGCTCATCGCAGGCTTTCTGCTCATGTCGCTCACCACACTCCTTATTCCCACACTTGCTGATGCTAACGTGGGTATTCTGGTCTGGGCTATCTTACTCTTTGTTGGACGCGCTGGTGCGTCTATTGTTGAGGCAATGAGCGAGACATATTTTTTTAAGCAGATTGACGGAAAAAATGCTGGGCTTATGGGGTATTTTAGGCGCTCTCGTCCATTGGCTTTTATCGTTGCCCCAATTCTTGCCAGTGCACTCCTTGAATTCAATGTTGTAACAATTGAGGAGCTTTTTTATGTACTAGGTGCAATAATGTTGTTTGCAAGTGTATACATGCTCCGACTCGTAGATACAAAATAAGAACCTATCCCAATAACCCCAAAGTAAAAAACCACCATGTGCTAATTGGTGGTTTGTTCCTTCTTAGTTTCCCCGTTTTAGCAGAGCTAGTTGAGCAATGAAAAACTTAAACACTGAGGTGGGGTTAGCATCTCGGCGTATTTCTCCCACAAGGAGAGGAAGGAGCTTTTCTTTATGGCTCGTAGAGACAACTTCTTCCGGATACTCGGAAAGAATACTCGTTGCAACATCATGCGCCGACTGCTCATCGTAATTCCCGCGGGTTGCACCCTCTCTCATTCCTTTTACCGCATTAAATAGCTGCAAGGGGAAGAAGAATGCCAACCGCTCTACATAAGGGAGACCTTTCAATGTTTCAGTGAGGACTCGTCGTACTTGAGGGATTTTTGTCAAAAACAATGAATTGTTTATGTAAGACATGATGACTGCGACACTCGAAATCACCAGTCCCTCCCACAAATTCTCAGGAAACTGCCACCCTGACCAGGAAAAAAGTGCATGATTCAGTACGAACGGAAACTCAGACGAGAGCACAAAAAGGTGGTCATTAATTCCCAGGGAGATGGCATACGCTATAAGGATCACGCACGCAAGCCCCTCACCTGCTAATGATTGTCGGTTGATCAGGTGTCTCCGTTGACCGATGGGAAGTCGAAGAAAAAATCTCTGCCAAAACGTTTCATGTCGCTGGTGTGGGCGTTCCACTTCAGTACTGTCCCAAGCAGCGTCATTCATCTTGACGAGTCCCCACATCATCTTTCGGAGACCATTCATAAAGAAAATAATCCCTCCCACGAAAATGATGCTCTGTGGAACCCCTGCTTCTGAGTGGGCATATGCCGCATCTCGAATGAATAGAAATCCCAGGGTAATACCAAAGAAAAACGTAATGCTACGGGAGGCGATGTACTCCCATAGTTTTCCCTGTTTCAATTTACTAAAATTTTTTTCGTGATACCCAGCCTGAGGTCCAGGCTCATGCGGATTTTTGATGTCCATGATGACTCCCAAGAAATGGAAAAGAATATCTCTACTCAAACTACCTTGAATTCATGATAAGTAAAGCGGCCAAATAAAAAACCGTACGCAAGCGTATGGTTTTGATTGGCGTCAAGATAACCCTTGAGGATTTGGGGCTCCTAACTGAGAGATGTCTCTGGACTTAGGATTTTGAAAGAACGAAACCTTTTCGAGAGAGCATGTTGACGGTTTCCTGCTTTATTGCTTCCGTTGCTCCCTTGGGGTAAAAACCTGAAATGGGTTGTTGCGAACCAAAAAGTGCAAGTGCCATGTACCCCTTGATGCCCAAACCTGAGCGGGAACGTAATCCACCGAAACACTCTGTTTCAACAAGCGCGCCCGTGCACTTCCTGTTTGGATACACGTTTCCTGCTGGAAGAATATCAATCAGGCGCCCAAGCACGTCAACAGCGTCAGTGAAAATCGATCCCGTGAGTGCAAATTCTGAGAGCGAGAGTAGGTGTTCGACCTCCGCAAGTTGGGAATAGCGAACGATGGTACTCACTGGACCAAAATACTCTGTGTTCATGAGTTCACATGAACGATTACAGCACTCTACTGCGTCTTGATTTGCCAACAAGATGACCGGTGGGAAGTCATAACCGTTTCCACGACACTCTGGCTTTGCATACAATACCGTCGCAAGCCTTCCCTTCCCAATAGCATGGTTTATCTGCACAAACAGCCTGTCGACGTCCGTCTGGGATGCTATGGCACCCATATCTGTGCCTTCCGTGACATCCCCGTAGGTAAGCGCATTCAATCGATCCTTCATCACCCCGACAAAAGTGTCATACTGTGCATCGTGCACAAAGGCAATTCGTGCACTTGAACATTTTTGTCCTTGCCTACCCACAACAGATCTCACGTACTCACCTGCTGCATACGCTGGGTCTGCATCTGCGCAGATCACAAAGGGATTTACCCCACTCGTTTCAACTGAGCCATACACCAGTGGTGCTTTGGTTCCTGAAAAACCCTTACGCAACATGGTGCCATGATTGCGACGGATTACCTCGAGCACGTGGGTGCTTCCGGTAAATGACATGCCGGCAATCTCAGATGACTCTAGCATCGCGTTCACCACATCCTCAGCACCTGGCGCATAGTTAATCACGCCACGCCAATCAATTCCTTCACAATCAAAAGCAATTCTGAGTGTCTCCCACACAAGATATCCCGAAAGTGCCGACTTGGGTGAGGATTTCTCGATGATGGGATTACCCATTGCAAGCGCCTTCGTTGCCATATCCATGGGGATTGCGCCAGGAAAATTGAATGGACAGATATTGAGATATGGCCCATGCGGAAGATATCGCTTGCCATTGTAGTCACCCGCAAACGCAGGTGAAGAAATAAGGTGCTGATCTGACGCATGCAGTCGTTCCAGATACCATGCATTGGTGAGCGGAAAGTCCACCTCTTCGTCGGTCTCCCCTATCTGTTCAGGCCTGCTCTGTCCCTGTTCGTATCCTTTCGCTGCACAAAGAAGCCAGAAGCGTTCTTCTGCCACTTTCGAAATTGTCTCAAGCAGTTTCACTCGCTGTTGCCACGTCGTGGTTTCAAAGAATTTTCGACCTGCCTCACGAATTTTCGGAAGTCGAGTTGGCAAATCCATCAGCGCAGCGTCATACTTCGGGAAATAACCGACAATACTTTTGTCGTAAGGACGATGTGTGGTAAAAAATGCTCCAGGATTTTCATGAAACTGAGGCATAATTGCGTCACCAGCGAGCATCCAAGGAAACCGAGAACCAAGATAACGAATACGGAATGTATCCAACCCCTCTTGGAGTTTTATCAAGATGCTCCGGTCTTTCAAGTCTGGGTAGACTTTTGCCGAAAAAGATTGTTGAATACGGCTCTGAAGTGCGCTCATGTATTTCTCCTGTAAAAAGAGCTCTGTACCTCCCTTAAACTACCGCCCAGTACAAGAATTGTCAAAGTGCGAAAATTGGCTCAACCATAACTTATTTTATAAAATTTGGTTGCCTATTTGTTCAAATTCTGGTACAACCAAAAGAGAGTTCATTTTAAAGTGATAAGGGAGTACTTATGAGTACGACTGACAAACTGCTTGCGCAAATGAGAAACAATAGTTCGCTGCATTACGGTAATCCTTTGGATCCCTATGCACGCGGAAAAGGTATTTACATTGAAGGAACTGACGGGGTGAGGCGCATCGACGCAGCATCAGGATATGGTGCTGATGGCTTCGGGCACAATCATCCCCGAATTTGCGAGCTTATTCGCAACTTGAATACTCCAGATCCCGATGGTTGGGGTTTAGTAAATGTTGTACCAAACGTACACCCCACTCCACCACTTGGTACCTTTCTCAGCTATGCGTGCAAAACGTTCGGCTACGAACGCGGGCTCGTTACAAACGGGGGCGTTGAAGCAGTTGAGGGAGCCATCAAACTCATGCGGAAGTGGGGCTACACCAAGAAGGGTGTTCCAAAAGACAAAGCGCGCATTGTTGTTTGTGGTGGAAATTTTCATGGTCGCACCACGACTGTGGTCGGTTTCTCAAGTGAGCCCACGTATCGAGACAACTTCGGTCCGTATGTGAATGATGCGTTTATTGAAGTCCCCTATGGTGACGCCAGTGCGCTCGCGCGCGTGCTGGAAGAGGATGCACGAAGCATACCTCCCACTATTGTTGGATTTCTTGTGGAGCCCATTCAGGGTGAAGGCGGAGTCCGTATTCCACCACCTGGATATCTGCAAACTTGTGCCTGGCTTTGCAAAAAGTACAACGTCATTCTCTGTGCCGATGAGATTCAAACTGGGCTCGGTCGTACAGGAGCAATGCTCGCCTCGATGCATGATCAAGTAAAACCTGACCTGGTGGTACTTGGAAAAATATTGGGTGCCGGGAAATATCCTGTTGCCATGGTACTGGGAAACGATCCGCACATGTGCTTCAATCGCGGTGACCATGGCTCTACGCTTGGTGGCAACCCGCTTGCAATGTCGATCGCCCACCTGTCACTGCAACTTCTCAAGGATGAGAAACTCTGTGATAATGCGGAGCAGATGGGTGCATATCTCCTTTCTCTCCTCAAACTAGAGCTGTCGTGTACACACATCCCCACAATTGTGAAAGACGTGCGTGGGCGTGGACTCATGATCGGCATCGAGCTTGCAGATGGGATTGACGCCAGCACTATTATTGGCAATCTGCGCCACAACGGCGTCATGACGAAAGATGCGCACCACGTCATTCGACTCACTCCTCCACTCATTATCACCAAAGAAGAGTGCGCTGATCTTTCAGCGCGAATTGGCAAGTCCTTTCTCGAAGTAGCGCTTTCAAGAAAGCGCACAACAACATAAAAAACTACACCCACATTACGTGGGTGTTTATTTTTTCGTTGTCTTACGCAAGAAATGCTTCCGCAAGGTTGAGCACTAGCATGGCGGTGATTGGAAAATTATCCTTATCCCACTGTTCATGGTCAGGATTATATTCCATAATTTCGAGTTGTCGAAGTTTTTTGCTCTCTGCGATACACCCCGCAATGAGACTCATCTGGCTCGGCAAAAGTCCATGGTTGCTTGGAAATGAAACTCCTGGCGCAAAATCCTTCCTAATCGCATCAAGATCCAGAGTGACGATAACCTCATCAACAGCACCTAGGAAGCATTTGAGTGTATCCACCCAGTCGCCCAGGCATCCGGAACGAATTTCCTCCATAGTGATGCATTTGACCTGCAGTCTTTGGAGCAATTCAATTTCTTCATTTTCACAATCACTCGTACCGGCACCTATATGTAGTATATTGTGTGGTGAAAATTTCAATCGTTTTCTTCGACGACCAGCAGTTCCTCGAGAGTACACAGCCATGTTTTTGTCGGAATACCCGAGTGCAGAAGCAAGTGGAAGTCCATTGGCAAAATGAGAACGTGTGGTCTTTGGAGTATGAGCATCATAATGTGCATCTAGCCAAAGTATTCCTACCCTTCGTCCACCCGAAAGTGCGGGATCGAGTATTTGAGGCAGTGTACCGATTGACACTGAATGATCGCCTCCAATAATTACGGGTATGTGTCCAAGTCGGAGAGATTTGAATGTATAGGCTCCGACGAGTTTAGACATGAGGTGTACAGCTTTGCCCGAACAAACTCGACCACTGTGTACAGGTTCTGCTGTAAATATCTCAGGTGTCGCACACGCGTCACGTACGTTGGTATATGTTGTGGGATGTCCGCATCTCCCAAGATGTACGCTCAAGCCTTCACGTAGAAGCACGTCGGGGCCTCTCGCTGGACCAGTGTCACTGCCCCCCAGAGCGAACGGTACTCCAATGATGTCTACTACTGTCTTCATCGTACATACCTCAAAGTAACAGTCTTCGAAAAGCTTAGGCTCCAGTAATTAATAAGTCAATAGAACAGAGACGTCGCACGAAGCACTTACGGCGGGGCGATACATGAATTATAGGCATCTGCCTGCAAATTAAAATCTGCGATTGCTGATTTTGAGGTAACAACAAGGGAATTATAGAGCGCAACGATAATATTATATTCTTTTGCTAAACTGTTGTGTGTTTTTGCATCAATTCCCGGCTGGGAAATTTCTTCATTAATTCTGTTTAAGGTTTTTTCAAGTTCAGAAAGCTGGACTGTGTAGATGGAAATTTTTTGCTTCAAAAGCTCATCAGGCAAAGGGCAATCCGACTGAGGACGACCGAACTCTTGGACAACAAACCAGACTTCATTCTCTTCATATATCCCCTCTATTGCTGATATTCCTATTTCTGTATATTGGGTATTCAAAATATTTGCTCGATGTCCAGGAGAATTCATCCAAGCCGTCACCACATGTTCACTCGATTTAAAATTACCCAGTGCTAAATTTTCCCCGATATTTAAATACTCATATGCATGTGTTTTTGCGAGCATTTCAATATCAACGCCAGTTGGCGAAACGTGTGCAAAATACTGCTTTTCTAGGAGGTCACGCGCTTTCGCCTCTGCTATCTTAGTGAGCACTGAGCTCGACCGTAAAGGGTGGAGACCACCGTTAGTGGCGCGCTCTTTATTTGTCTCTATACGTATAGATTCGGACTGTAGTGCTCCTTGAATGGACGTTGGTGCAGACGCAGCGGGAGTGCTAGTGGCAACCACAGACACCTCATTCTGAATGGAGAGCGCGCCAGGCAAATTCGGGTAGTGCTCCTCGATGTGCTGAGTTGTATTTTTTATTGCGAGTGGAGCACTGATGGGCGCAGGTTTCTGTGGTATGAGTTGAGCAGCATCTAAGTTCTTGTCTGTATCTACTGGTGCCGTGTTTGTCGTTTTGCTTTTTGTCGCATCAAGTGGAGATACGTCACCAGATTTTAATTGAACCTCTCCAGTGCTCTGATTACTCAGAACATCGTTCACTGTTATTGCGTTGTGAGCAAACAGCGAAAACCACACAATAAGCGTAAGTGCACCAAAAAAGAAAATAAACCTTTGTATACTACTCTGCATGTTATTTATATTGACGTGGTGGAGAAAAACCCGCCTTCACCACAAGTGATTCATCCACATATACTGCACCACGTGGGAGTGTCTTGATAATTCTCCCGGGAAGGTCTGCGCAACTGTCTCCCTGCATAAGTGTTTTAAACATTTCTCCCTTTTCTTCACCGGTCATGTAGATACCCACCAGGTCGATTGAGCGAAGAAACGTAAACGTAGTGGTAATCCGAAGTGGAAAAGCATCCTTGTCACCAACATCATAGGCGATTATCCATCGCTCACCTTCAAAAAGTTCTTTAAAACGCAATTCGTCTTCCGGAAAAGGCATGATTCCTGCAGTATGGCCATTTACTGCAACTCCCATCGTCGCCATAATTGCCCCACGAGGATGGGAAAGCTTCCAATGGCGAAGCTCCTGTTCATAATTCTGTGCCTGCTCCTCCATTGATACATCAGCTCGCGTTGTGGTGTCAATGAGCCTACAACCACGCTGGACTGCTTGTTTATAGAAGTCGGTCTTCCTTAATTGCATGTAATTCGATGTTTTGTTGCTACGATCATATCTTTCATCAAAAATACCTATCGTCAGATACGGGCCGATCACATTTGGATCAATCCGATCAAGGACAGTGAGTGCTGAACCACCAGAAGACAGAAAAAGCACATCGCGCCTTTCGACATCTCGAAATTCCTTCAGTTTGCGAGAAATATCTCGGGCAAAAAAAATCGACGCATCCTCCTTGTTTTTGCGGATATAAAGCTTTAAATTCCCTACATTTTTCAGAAATTCCATTCTCCTAGTATAACATGCGGACTGCATACGAACGTGTTATACTCCTCTATATGATACCCGTAATAAAACTCCCCCCAAAGAGTGATGAGGCTACCCAGCTTGTTTGCATTAACTTACCCGAATCTAAGGTGTTAAGAACGCCACACACTAGGGATGAGCTCGCACGGGGAGCAAAAAACCAGCGCGCTTCACGCATTGCGGGCGAATTTGACCGAGGGCTCAAGTTTATTAAAAAATATAAACAAGCTGTTACTTTTTATGGCTCGGCTCGCTTCAAACAGAGCAATCCACACTACAAGGATGCCAGATCACTCGGATACAAACTCTCAAAATTAGGATACGCAGTCATCACTGGAGGTGGCCCAGGAATCATGGAAGCAGCAAATCGTGGTGCCAAAGAAGCGGGTGGTCCTTCCGTTGGGCTGAACATTGAATTACCGCATGAGCAGATTATTAACCCATATGTGACTGACTCCCTGTCCTTTTTCTATTTTTTTTCACGAAAGACAACGATGTCATACGCCAGTGAAGCATATCTATTCTTCCCTGGTGGATTTGGTACACTTGATGAATTTTTTGAAATTGTCACGCTGATTCAAACAAAAAAACTACACAGTATCCCTATCATACTGGTCGGTACGGACTTTTGGTCCCCACTACAGGAGTTTATCAAAAAAACACTCCTCGAAGCACATGGTGCCATTGATAAGAAGGACCTCAATCTCTACGTCATCCTTGACGATCAAGATGAAATAATCCGTCGCATCACCGAGTGGACGATGGGGCGGACCGCTGGTACCCTACAGTAGACTTGCTCCCCAATAAGAAAAATGAGAAAATAAGTGAATGAACATCACCAAACTTGCCCATGATCCCCGCGCTATTAAAGCGCTCACGGGT
>JAYSSO010000032.1:0-1856 GCA_043720495.1 Candidatus Lloydbacteria bacterium
GACCTTACGCTCCGCCATCTCGACACAGAGGTGCTCCTCGACATGGGCTCTCAATTTGATGTGGTGCTACCCATCTCATTTGCTGATCATTTTGAGCGAAAAGGAGATGTGGAAAAACTCACCCCAAAAGAAATTCGCGCACGAACTAATCGTCGTCTACTTTATCATGCAATGTCGCACGAGGGATTTATTGTGCATCCAAATGAGTGGTGGCATTTTGGGTATGGAGACCAAGTTTCAGCATTCCATGCGGGGGGGCCACACGCAGTCTATTCAACACTTTGGCTCCATGGAGAAACACGTGCGTAATGTTTAAAAAATAAGACCCATTGCCAGATGGACGTGAAGGGGATAACTTGAGTGGAGTTGTTATTTAATTTGAGGGTCACTCATGAATGCTGAAAATGCGAACCGCCGTGGTGTGAATACGCCGGTGTATAAGTCAATTACGTTTCCCGTCACTGATGCGCACGCGCCCGGCAAAATGTTTCGGGACGGTCTCCGCCCCGGAGAACAACTCTATGGACGGTTCGGACATCCCAACAACGAAGAACTTGCAGATCGCCTGTCGCGCATGGAGGGGGGTTCTGGTGCAGTGTTGTTTGCGAGTGGCATGTGTGCGTCGTTTACGCTTATTTACGCACTTACGGAAATCGGAGACCACATTGTTGTCTCCAGTCGTATTTACGGCGGTACTCGTGGCCAATTAGGCATGCATGCAAAAAAGCTTGGCCTCAATGTGACTGTCGTCGACATCACCGACCTCGATGCCGTAGCGCGCGCCTGCACCAACAAGACAAAATTTCTTTTCGTGGAAACTGTTTCAAACCCCGACATGGTGGTCCCCCACATTTCCGCGCTTGCGAAAATCTGTCACGTACACGGAGAGGGGGGAAGAGATATTCTGCTCATCGTAGACAACACATTCACCCCGCTCATTGCAAGGCCTATCCTATTTGGCGCAGATTTTGTTTATCACAGTTTGACCAAAATTCTGAGTGGCCGGTCCGACCTTATGGGCGGTGCGGTCATTGCATCTCCGAAGAGGAAACAGTTCCTGGAGGGGATGGCGCATCCCGCTACGGGAGAGGCGTCTCTCATTGGTGGAATCATTCACTATGAAGTAGCCCAGGAAATTGCCGAGCGATTCGCACAACTTGCGGATCGTGTAGTTGAGGCCAGTGAGCGTGCAACCCTGCTCGCCAAACTGTTTGTGCGTGCAGGGCTCCAGGTGCACTACCCACTACTGTCAAATCTCCCCGCTCATGCAGAATTATCCAATCAAGGTGGCATGCTCCTTGGTGGCGGTGTGTTTTCTGTTGCATTTTCTTCTGAGGAGGAAGGTGCTCGGTTCGTGGACTACGTAAAAGATGTCGTTGTGCATGACCCGCTCTTTGGTGCACAGCCCCTCGCTATTCCCGCGGTGTCGCTCGGAAGTGCACACACGTATGTGTGGTGCACGACCGAGGCACGTGCTCAGGGACTAGTCACGAAGTGGCCAGCACTTCCGTTCGCACCAGTCCCATTCGGATTTGTGCGCATTGCGGTGGGTTATATGGGCGACCGTTCGCTTGTCTTGCAATCATTTGAAGACGCTCTCAAAGCACTGAATTACTCGATTTCACCCCCCGAAGAGCTCTTTCACACTTAAAAAAAAGATTAGCTAACCACGCCTTTTGGGGTGGTTTTTTTGTTGCCGAAGTGAAGCTCATGTCAAGGCCAGGCCTTGACATGAGCGAGAGTTTTTTAAAACCCAAGAAATGGGGATAAGTGCCACGTTTTTGCTACACAAAAATGATAGTATAGTGAGATGATTCCCCGGTTTGAAAAGATGGTTTTTCGTGTCGTAAAACACA
>JAYSSO010000033.1:0-4459 GCA_043720495.1 Candidatus Lloydbacteria bacterium
CACCTGCTTTGTTGTGGGGCCCCTGCGATTCGGTCAACATATAAGAATATGCCTTCCTCATCGCTTTCCCCACGCCTCGCATCTGGGGTTATTAGGATAAGCTCTAAGGGAGGGAGATGGTACAATCAATAAATGAGTATCCGTGAGTATGTTCCACTTGCGCCGCTTACCACATTTAAGATAGGTGGAATGGCGAGATATTTTGTCGAAGTCCACAATGTGGAGGAGCTTCCCGACATTTATCGTTTTGCGCACGTACATGCGCTCCCCATTTTTTTACTAGGCGGAGGGTCCAATATCCTCATGAGTGATGAGGGATTTCCGGGCCTCGTCATCACCTTGGTAACTAAAAACTTTAAGTGGTCTACCTCCTCGGACAAACACAAACTGCTGACAGTGGACGCAGGATTTGTTTGGGATGATGTTGTCGCGCTTGCTGTAAAAAATAATTGTTGGGGAATTGAAAATCTTTCGCTCATTCCTGGAACAGTTGGAGGAGCTCTGGTGCAAAATATTGGCGCGTATGGCGTCGAAGTGAGTGAAGTTATCCACAGTGTGGAAATATTTGATGCGTCGACGGGAACAACAAAAACTTTATTACGTGATGCATGTCATTTCGGATATCGTGATAGTTTTTTTAAGCATGAAGGCAAACATTTACTCATTACTCGTGCGACATTCCGACTCTCAGTTCGACCGAAGCCGAACATCATGTACAAAGATTTGGCGACTTTTTTTCTTTCAAATGGAAAAATTACTCCAACGCTTTCAGATATTCGTAGTGCAGTCATGCGCATTCGTACAAGTAAGTTTCCCTTACTTTCTGAAATAGGTACGGCGGGTTCATTCTTCAAAAACCCAGTCGTCACAACGGCAATTGCAAAAATCTTTTTATCCAAATATCCCTCAGCTCCAAACTTTGTTACGGCGGATGGGTTGGTAAAACTCTCCGCGGGTTGGATTATTGATCACGTGTTGCATATGCGCGGTGTGCGAAATGGAAATGTGGGATGTTGGAATGACCAAGCACTCGTGATCGTAAACTATAGTGGAGCAACATGTAGCGAAGTAAAAAATTTTGTAACAAACATTCAAGAAAAATGTTTTGCAACAACAAAAATAAAACTTTTTTCGGAAGTAATTTTTGTTGATGCAAAAACAAAATAAAAGTTATCCACATCTTTCTTTCAAAACGTGTTGAGTGAGAATGAAGAGCGAGGGATAATAGTAATAGGAGTGTTCGTTGCTAGCAATGAAAATTTTCACAAGAGCACTCACATTACGTAATGATGCACCTGAATGTTCAGGGGTCGAAGCGATCATTTTTAATAGAAAATAATTTCCAAATATATGGCAGCAAAAAAGAAGGCAGCAAAGAAGGCAGCTCCTAAGAAGAAGGCAGCAGCAAAGAAGAAGAAGGCGTAAGCCATCTTTCTTCCACAAAATAAAAATCCACCCATACGGTGGATTTTTATTTTGTGCTGTTTCGTGAAAATTTCGCGACTGACTTTGCTGTCTGCGTTGTGAGTCTGGTAGACGTACTCCGAGTACGCCTACCAGACGTCACTTCCTGGCCATCTCGTCATTCATCGAAATTATCCCGAAACAGATGTTTTTTTCGAGAAGCAAATTCTTTGAAGAATGGAAAGTGCGAAATTTTTATAGAATAGCGCGCTAGCGATTGATTTTTAGAGAAATGACAGCTTGGCCCCCATGCGCTATAGTGGGGGGACTCAGGACACCTACTTCAGTGGGGCTGGACAACATAAAAATATATGATGAAATTTATAGATACAATATTTCCCAGTCAAGCACAGCGCGAAATCAAGAAAATTGAGCCTCTTATCGCGCAAATTAATGCACTTGAAGCTGACATCATGAAGCTGGCTGATGCTGATTTTCCGCTCCGCACAGAGATATTGAGAAATAAACTTGAAAACGGTTCATCGCTTAACGATATTTTACCAGAAGCATTTGCACTCACCCGCGAAGCGTCGCGTCGCACACTCGGACAGCGGCACTATGATGTGCAGATGCTCGGAGGAATTATTCTTCACAACGGAGGAATTCCGGAAATGCGCACGGGTGAAGGCAAGACGCTCGTCGCCACGCTTCCAACGTATTTAAATGCTATCTCGGGGAAGGGCGTACACGTGGTGACGGTCAATGATTATCTTTCGCGACGTGATGCCGTGTGGATGGGTCAGATTTACTCTTTTCTCGGTTTGTCGGTGGCGGTCATCAATCATGAATCTTCGTACCTCTATGACAAAACCCAACTTGCTCTAGATTCGGACCGGGACGAAGTCGGATCCTTTCGTGTCTTTTATGAATTTCTTCGTCCCTGTACGCGTCGCGAGGCCTACTATGCCGACATCACCTATGGAACAAACAATGAGTTTGGTTTTGACTATTTAAGGGATAATATTTCGTATACTGCACAAGAACTTCGCCAGCGTGAATACAACTTTGCCATTGTCGACGAAATAGACTCTATATTAATAGACGAGGCCCGCACACCACTGATTATTTCTGCTCCAGCTCAAGAATCAGAAGACTTGTACGGTACGTTTGCGACCATCGCAGGAAAACTCACACCAGAGGAGGATTACACAATTGACGAAAAGTTGAAGGCGACACAAATCACTGATGGAGGGATAACCAAGGCCGAAAGTCTGCTGGGTATTGAGAATATTTATACTGAAAAAGGCGTCAAATACGTACATCATCTCGAGACTGCAGTGCGCGCGAAGGCACTCTTTATTCGCGATCGTGAATATGTGGTTCGTGAAGGAAGCGTTATTATTGTCGATGAATTCACCGGGCGAATGCAACCAGGCCGGCGCTGGTCCGAAGGACTGCACCAGGCCGTCGAAGCAAAAGAGGGTGTACGAGTGCAACAAGAAAGTCGCACCATGGCCTCGATTACTTTTCAGAACTATTTTAAACTCTACGGCAAACTCTCGGGAATGACGGGGACAGCATCAACATCAGGAGAGGAATTTCTCAAAATCTACGGCCTCGATGTGATTCCTGTGCCACCCAACAAACCATCTGCGCGTAAAGATAACCTTGACCAGATATTTCAATCCGAACAAGGAAAATTCACTGCGATTGCTCGTCGCGTAAAGGAAGTGCATGAAAAAAATCAGCCGGTGCTTATCGGTACTGTCTCTATTGAAAAAAATGAATTACTTTCAGCGTTTCTCACGCGCGAGGGTGTGCCCCATGAACTGTTAAATGCGAAGAACCATGAGCGGGAAGGAGAGATTATTGCGCAGGCTGGCCGTAAGGGTTCAGTGGTAATAGCGACCAATATGGCAGGTCGTGGTGTGGACATCAAGCTCGGTGGAAATCCTGCGAGTGAAGAAGAATATGAAGAGGTCAAATCGGCAGGTGGACTCTTTGTGCTTGGGACGGAACGCCATGATGCGAGACGAATCGATAATCAACTTCGTGGACGATCGGGTCGCCAGGGGGACCCTGGGGAAACGCAGTTTTTTGTGTCTCTTGAAGATTCGCTCATGCGCATTTTTGCAAACGACGTTATAAAAACTATGATGGGGAAGTTTGGCATACCTCCAGATCAGCCCATTGAACAAAAAATGATTTCCAAGGCGTTGGAAAGTGCGCAAACAAAAATTGAGGGGTTTAACTTTGATGCGCGCAAACACGTCCTTCAATACGACAACATCATCAACCTGCATCGTAAAACCATGTATGCTCGTCGGCGTAAGCTACTCTTGGGTACAAAAGTAGAGGTTAAGGAATATCTCGATGAGCTCATTCTGGCAGGGGGTGAATTGGGAGAAGCTGCCACAATCGCTCAAGAAGAAAAAATAAAACAGATTGGCGATGAAGCATTTTATGATGTGGCAAGACGTCTCGCACTACAGACCAACGACACGTTCTGGGTCGATCATCTGGAGTTGATGGATTACGCTCGTTCTTCGGTGAATCTCCGCGCGTATGGTCAGCGTGATCCACTTGTTGAATATAAACGAGAGGCACTTCGGCTGTATAAAGAAATGGAGGAAACTATTGCGATGCAAATACTGGAGATGCTCCCACGCATTCAGGTTGAAGCTTTTGTTCACGCCGAGGCAGAGCTGAAGCAAGTTGAAAAGCAAATGACTCTTGCTGGAGGTGGAGCATCAACATCCGATGTTGCAACGCCCGTTTCACATCAGAAAGACAAAGAGGGAAACGACATCGGGCGCAATGACCCCTGTCACTGTGGAAGTGGAAAGAAGTTCAAAAAGTGTCACGGCAAGTGACTTCACTAAAACTTCATGTGACATAGTCAAAATAAGGCTCAGTAAAGGCCTTGTTTTTCACCAGTTGAGTATTGACAAGAATGCAATTATATGCATAATTAGACCCGGTATACAAGCTCTTTGACTTGTTTCCAAATCTGAAAGGAAGGAAATCGAGATGTTTGATTCACTGAAGAAACTTG
>JAYSSO010000034.1:0-12032 GCA_043720495.1 Candidatus Lloydbacteria bacterium
GCGGGATTGTGGAACTATCACTTGAGCTACGGGACTTAAAAAACACACCGAGGAGTGTGTTTTTTAACGGGTGGGTGTTATTGGGGAGCAAGTCTAATGAAGAAATACAGACCGCACTACAATCTGCTGGTTACACGTCTGGTCGTGGAACAATCCCTGGACTTAATGGAAAAGATGCGAATAGATTTGCGCTCGCAAGCACTATGGTGATGACCGCAACTTCAATGCAGGAAATCCAGCAAATGATAAACGAGGCGGTCGCTGACCGATCGTGGCTCATCCTGACGTTTCATCACATTCTCCCAATAGGTTCGCCAGCGAGTACTGCATACACCACTACACCGGAGCGGTTGCAGGGCATTACCAATTACCTTGCACAGAACAATGTTCCCGTTAGGACCGTTGGTGCTGGAATAGCTCTAATGGACGGTGTTGTTACCCCACCGGTAGTTGTTCCTCCCGCTCCAGCATCGACAACGACACCGCCCGTCATTACTCCAACACCCACTCCTCCCGCTCCAACACCAACTCCTGCCCCAGCATCTGGCGGAGGCGGTGGAAGCTCAACATTTGTGTACTTTGGGTGTACGCAACAGACAGCACTCAATTACAACAGACTCGCAAACAGGGATCAGGGTTGTCTGTTTGCCTCCACTCCGACCCCAATTGGAACCTCGGCGGTGATAGGAGCTTCGGCGACGACTTCAGAAATGGAAGAAAAAAATAAGAAGGACGAGGAGGATAAAGACAAGAAGGACAAGGAAGACAAAAAGGGAGAGGTACTCGGTGCAAAAATAGAAAAAATGTTGCGCCACAATTTCAAGTCCAATCTTCGTCGCGGCTCTCAAGGAAAGGATGTCACTGAACTGCAATCATACCTCAAAACAAATGGGCATTTTACGGGCCCTGTCACCGGTTATTTCGGAATCCTTACGCAAGGGGGTGTAAGGAACTTCCAAATAAAGTACAAGATCGACCCAATTGGCATCGTCGGACCTAAGACACGTGCCGCACTCAACAATCAAGATGAAGTTGCTTTTACCATCGCTTCGACTAATGCAAACGTAGGACTCATTCTCGAAAAGAAATAAAAAAGAAGTCGGTGTCGTAGAAAAATATACATGGTATAGAATACTCAAAAATAATTCTGCTGAGTATGCTGCTGTTGCCATTTGCCCCTGACGGCATTCGTGTACTTCAAATTTAGGATAGCCACATCGGGGTACTTTACGACATTGAAGTAAAAAAACGATTGAGAGCAGGGCTAAATGGGCACAACACATGGTGACAAAAAGGTGATAGCGTAAAATCACTGCGCTCTATATAATAGAGAGAGGATGCCACTGTATACATACAAAGCACAACTACTTGCCAACGGTAATGAGATTGAAGGTACCGCGGAAGCAGCGGACAAGTTTGAGCTTGCACGCAACATGAAAGCGGAAGGCAAGCTTCTCTTGACTGCACTCGAGAAATCCACGAAAAAGTGGAACATGGATAAGATTAATGCGTTTCTCGCGCGTATTGATTTGCGTGACAAGATTTTGTTCGCACGCAATTTGGCCACAATGATTCAGGCCGGCCTTCCACTTTCGCGAGCGCTCCAGATTTTTTTGAAGCAGACACAAAATGCGAAGTTCAGGGAGGTGCTAACCTCTATTATCGACGATATCAACAAAGGCATGGCGCTTTCCGATGCGCTTGCAAAATACGACGACATTTTCCCGCAGGTGTTTATCTCAATGGTGCGCGCAGGAGAGGAGTCGGGTGGGCTCGTTGAAGCACTCAATACCGTTGGTGGGCAGATGGAAAAGACCTACATGCTTAAGAAAAAAGTGAAAGGTGCCATGATCTATCCCGCAGTCGTCCTCACGGTAATGATTGCGGTTGGAGTGCTGATGATGATTTACGTTGTACCTGGGCTTTCAGCCTCATTTAAAGAGGTCAATATGGAGCTTCCGTTGCTGACGAAAATTATTGTTGCAATTAGTGATTATTTACAAAATGAAATCATCCTTACCCTTGCTTACGTAGCTATGGCAGGTGGGGCGTTTTGGTGGTACCAAGGTACACCATATGGTGCGCGCTCGATCGACTGGACTGCTGTGCGAGTCCCCGTGTTTGGGAAGCTCATTAAGGAATTTAACACCGCACTCGTGACGCGCACACTCTCTTCGCTTATTTCTGCGGGGGTTGATATTGTCCACGTGCTTGATATTACGCGCGATGTGGTGGGCAACCAGTTTTATAAGGATACACTCAATATTGCAAAGGAAAATGTGCAAAAAGGAGTACCGCTCTCACGTGTGTTCATGGATCATCCTGAAATTTATCCAATTATGATGGGCGACATGATGGAGGTGGGTGAGGAAACTGGACAGCTTTCCGGAATGCTTCTCAAAATTGCGCTCTTTTACGAAGAAGAAGTCGACCAGGCGACAGAAAACATGTCGAAGCTCATTGAACCGCTTCTTATGGTGGTGATTGCCATTTTTGTGGGTATTTTTGCAATTGGTATGATTACGCCGATGTATACCCTGATGACAAGCATTTAAACCATGAAAGTACCTGCGCCCATTGCAAACTTTTTGGTTAACCGTAATGTATGTTTTGCTCACCCAGGAAAACAAAAATCCGGTTTTACGCTCATTGAGATGTTACTGGCAATTTCCATAATTTTTTTGATGAGCGGGCTGATACTTGGACCCTTTTCGCAGTTTCGTACACAGAAAACTCTTGATGCCACGGTGGAAGAGGTATTTGCGGCTTTTTCTCGAGCACACATAGACACCATTTCTTCACTACAGGACAGACAGTATGGGGTACATCTTGAAGCTGACAAAGTAGTCTATTTTGTGGGGACAACATACGTTTCTGGGGCAAGCACAAATGCTGAATATGAACTCAATTCGGTCATCGAAATTGGAAGCATCACGCTTTTCGGTGGAGGAAGTAATGTTATCTTTCAGCGTCTCTCTGGAGCAACAAATGAGAGTGGAACATTTGAGATTCGCGTAAAGTCAGAGCCTACGAGAAAGGTTGTAGTCACCGTCAATGGGACGGGCGCCATCTCACTCTGATATACTTACGACAGTAGCAAACATGCATAAACGCAAAATGGAAAAAGTGAACAATGGGTATTTAGTGAGACAACAGACTGCCGGCTTTACCCTTGTCGAAATAGTCGTCGGTATCGGTATGCTCACCACCTTCATTGGGGCAAATTTTCTCTATTATAAAAAAGTACTTGAGGTGAGTCAACAAACTACGCGTCACATCCAGTCTGGTTTTTTACTTGAAGAGGGTGTTGAGGCGGTAAAGCTATTACGCGATGAAAGCTGGTCAGGAAGGATAGCAACGCTCACCAATGGAACAAGATATTATCTCTTGTGGGATGGAACAAAGTGGACCACGACCACGACGGTTCAGATGGTTGAGAATGTATTCACTCGCTCGTTTACCGTTGCGGCAGTCAATCGAGACAACGCTGGTCCACTCACTACTTTCGACAACATCGTCACATCTGGTGGAGCACTTGATGCGGGAACAAAGAAAGTTGTTTTGAGTGTAACTTGGCCAGTGAAGGGGGGTGCTATAAGCACTTCCACGGTGGAGACCTATATAGCGAACATTTTTAATAATTAATATGAAATTTTTCACATTACACAACAAGCGAGGCTTCTCACTCATGGAGGTGGTGCTTTACGTCTCACTATTTTCCCTGATGTCTGTCCTCACCTTTGAGGCGTTATTTCAAACAGTAAGAGCTTTTACTAATTTGCGTATTTCGCGCGACATTAACGATTCTTCCGTCAAAATAATGGAAAGGCTGACACGTGATATCAAGAGTTCTACTGCAGTGGATATCGCGAACAGTGTGTTTGGTGTGGACCCTGGGGTACTGACTCTTTCCACAGTTTCAGCCTCGGGCACCCCGCTCACTGTGCAGTATATTATGGTTGGGAATGCGCTCCACCTTAAAGAGGGTGCTTCTGTTCCGTCTCTGGTAGATAAGGGGTCGCTACTCTCATCGCAAACATCTGTGAGCGGAGTAATCTATAGGCTCATCAATGTCGGGGGCACAACAGCGGTAAAGATTGAGCTCCACATTACCGCCTCACGCGGATCGGTTTCTGAAACGAATTATTTTTATGATACGGTAGTTTTACGTGGAACATATTGATTATATATGATTATAAAACAGAGAAAATTTCTATCAGGCATACGAGGTGCATCGCGTACTGGTGGGGCCGCGCTACTTATCGTAGTTTTTTTCTTTATTTCTATTTCGCTTGCCATTGTCCACTCCGCAACAATTGGTGCGATTTCTGAGCTGCGTACCTACCGCACACTCGCGCTCTCCAAGTTTGCATACGTAGCCGCAGAGGCGGGAATTGAAGATGTGTTTTACCGAACGCTCAACTCAAAAAATGTGCCAGGAACTGTTGAAATAGCACTCAACAATGCAACGTCCACAATTACCTCTATAGATGTGACTGCTACACAAAAAACTATTTGGGCCACAGGTGTAGCCAACGACAGTCAAATTCGCAAACTGTACATGGAGACAACAAAGAACACCACAAACGTTGGGTTCTTTTATGGGGCACAGGTGGGAGAGGGGGGTATCACAATGAGCAACAACACGAGAATTACAGGCAAGGCCCCCTCCACTATTGGTGATGTGTATTCAAACGGAAGCATCACCGGCAATCCCGGTGTTGTGGTGACGGGAAATGCAATATCTGCCTCAAGTGTAGCTGCCGATGAAACAGCGAGTTCAACCGCCTTTGACATAGACACCGAGGTGGGCAGGACAAATCCCAACATCGACTTTGCGCAAAGCTTCATCATTAGCACAACCACGACAAGTGCAAGCCTATATAAGATTCGACTCTATATTAAGCGCACAAATCCTGCGCCCGGAGCGGGAACAGCAAGCATTCGCATTGTGGGAGACAATGCGGGTGCACCGGGAACAGTGGCACTTGCCACGCAGGTACTTAATTCAACTCTGGTGGCCACAAGTTATGGCTGGGTAGATATTCTGTTTACGAGTCCACCGATCCTTAATCCCTACACAACGTATTGGATCGTCTTTGATGCTACACAAAACAATTCTCGGTATTGGTCTTGGTACCGCAGTAATACAGATAGTACCTACTTGAATGGTTCTTCCGCATACAAACAAGCTTGGGACAGTGGCCTTCCCTGGACTGCACTTACTGGGGATTTTGCGTTTGGTGTGTATCTGGGAAGTGGAGTGAGTCAGATTTATGATGTTGACGTTTTGGGAATAGCAAAAGCAAACAATATTACGAATTCAACCATCACGGGTGACGCTTATTATAATACGATTTCAGGTTCAACTGTTGGGGGGGTAGCATATGCAGGATCGCCCACACCTCCACAAATACCGCTCCCCATTTCAAGCTCTACGATTGCACAGTGGCAAGCCGATGCAACGGCGGGTGGTGTAATAATCGGAAATTGCGGAACAGCCGGAGTTCCTGCCTGCAACACTTTTCCGCTTACTATTGGCCCAAGAAAGATTGAAGGAGATCTCGTCATTGATGGAGATCTTACAATCAGCGGAACGCTCTTTGTAACCGGCACCATAAGCTCAAGCAACAACAGAACTATTCGGTGCGCAGCCGGGTACGGAGCGAGTAGCTGCATTATCATGGCATCTTCAACTATACTCATTGCGAATAATTTAACTATTTTTGGTTCAGGAGCGCCTGGGGGTGGGAGTTTCTTGATGCTTCTGTCCACGCGGAAAGGATGTATTGGCGCTGGCTCCCCAGTGACTTGCGTTGGGGCGGGTAGCGCAATTAGTGTATCAAACAATGCCGCAGGAGCACTTTTTTATACGACTGACTCACAGATCGACATTAGCAACAACGCAATCATAACTGCCATCGTGGGTTACAAAATAGACCTGACCAACAACGCACAGATTCATTACGACCCACTTATCGCCAATATTTCGTTTGCTCCCGCCGCCTCCGGTGGCACAGGAGCGTGGAATGTGAATCGCTGGAACGAATACTAATTTTTGGGTTTGGGTACAATATCTAGGTGAACAAGGAGAAGATGCTATAATGCGCACATGAAGCACATCGTAGGAAATTGGAAAATGTTCCCCTCCTCGCAGAAAGAGGCAAAGGCGATTTTCGTTGGCATCAAGAAGGAAATCGTCGGAATTTCTCGTACAAAAGTTGTCCTTTGTCCACCGGCCATCTTTGTGACGAGTATGGTGGAGTGGAAAGCAAAGTCAAAGATTGCCATCGGAGCACAAAACTGTTTTAAGGATGATGAAGGTGCGCGTACTGGTGAAACATCCCCCAAAGCGCTCGCATCGATTGGAGCAAGTTATGTCATTCTTGGTCATTCTGAAAGACGTGCGCTTGGTGAGACAGACGTACAAGTTGCAGAAAAAGTCGTCGCCGCTGTCCGCAACAAGCTCACTGTGGTCCTCTGCGTAGGAGAGCATGAGCGTGACCAGCATGGTTCATATTTTAGTGAAGTGAGCAATCAGCTTCGGGCATCGCTTTCGGGTTTTCCCAAGGGAGAAGCAAAAAGGCTCGTCATAGCGTATGAGCCAATTTGGGCAATTGGCGCAAAGGCAAAGCAACCAGCAACTCCGTCAGACTATCGTGAAATGAGCATTTTGATGAGACGGTACCTCACCGAATATTTTGGCAAAAAAGTTGCTTTTGCTATCCCTATTCTCTATGGAGGTTCAGTTGATGATCGCAACGCAGAGGGTTTTTTGAAAGACGGTGGTGCAGATGGACTCCTGGTGGGACGAATCTCTCTAGACGCTGAAAAATTTACGGCAATTATTCACATCGCAAACAAACTTCGGTAAGTATGGATATTTCAAAACCACTCCCTTCGATTGCATCACAAAAAAACCTAAAGGGGACGCGAGTAATTTTGAGACTTGATTGTAATGTGCCACTTGAATCCGGCAAGATTCGCGACACATATCGCATCATCAAATCACTCCCCACAATTAATTTTCTTCGCACGGAGGGTGCGCGGATAATTATTTTGAGTCATATAGGAAAAGGGCAACAAGAAGACACACTTCGACCAGTTGCAGATTTTTTAAACACGCTTTTCCCGGTCACTTTTCTTGGGCAAATTGATAATCCAGAAAATGAACGATTGTCCCGTGGTATGGAGGACGGCGATGTGATCATGATCGAGAATCTGCGCCACAATCCGGGTGAGGAGTTGAATGATCCAGACTTTGCACGTCAACTTGCTCGACTAGGTGACATTTATGTAAATGATGCGTTTTCAGTATCGCATCGTGCACATGCGTCAATTGCGGGAGTCCCCGCACTGCTTCCGCATTTTGCAGGCTTGCAAATGGAGGCGGAAGTCGCGCGACTTTCGCTAGCCTTCAACCCTGAGCATCCCTTCCTCTTTGTGCTGGGTGGGGCAAAAATCTCGACAAAAATGCCGTTACTTAAAAAATTTCTTAATATTGCCGACTATGTATTTGTTGGAGGGGCAACAGTCAACAACTTGCTTAAGGCAAAAGGCTACGAGATTGGTAAATCAACCTTTGACGCGTCAGAGCTGGATGGACTCGAGGAAGTCCTTGCAAGTGAACGGCTCATACTTCCTACGGACGTCATTGTAAAAAACAATGCGGGATCTGAGGTGCGGGGAGTTGCAGATGTAACTTCCGGCGATACGATCGTTGATATCGGCTCTGAAACGATTAGAAAGTTGCAGACTGTTATTGGGAGCGCAAAGCTCATTGTTTGGAACGGACCGCTCGGTTTCTATGAAGAAGGTTTTACGGAGGGGACACAGGAGTTACTTGGACTTATTTCAGGTTGTCGAGCGACGTCAATTATCGGTGGTGGTGACACCGTGGCGCTTATGTCAGCAATGGGTACATTGGAACATTTTTCTTTTGTCTCCACCGGTGGAGGGGCAATGCTTGAATATTTGGCCACCGAAACCCTCCCTGGCATTGAAGCACTTGCGTAATTTCCGAGCATTGCTTTGTTGACTGCACAAAAAACTTCTCAGTAGTACTCAAATGTACAACTGAGAAGTTTTTTGTTTGTCGTCGCGCACTGCGACCAATTTTTCTTGACGGTACTCCGCCTTAGAAAAATGAAGTACTCTTTGTGGTGCGTCGAAAATAACGCAAGTGCAACCCGCTCACCTTGCCACCTCGAATTTCGCTAAAATTTACGAAAGGAGTATACGCAAAACCCGCCAAATATCCATTGGCGGGTTTTGTCAAAAAAAGAGCTGATTACTTCTTTGTGACCTTCTTTGGTTTTTTTGCCTCCTTTTTAATTTTATTGTCTCCGCGTCCCATAAAAGTTTGATTATTTAACGACTACCTTCTTTGGCTTCTTTTTATTTTTTTGTTGCGCATTATCACCTTTTCCCATAGATAGTTAATTATGCTTGTAATGTACAAACGTCATTCGATTATAGCAGATAATTCTGCGGTGACTTGAGGTTTTTACCACCCCTGTTGATAATGATAATTAGTTTATCAGCATAGTACGCATCGATACCGAACCATGAGCTATGCCTTGAACAGGGAAAGACACCCCGTCACCCTTCATCTGTAGTCCGATTATGTAAAGCAGTGGGGAGTAGTGGTCTGGTGCGGGAATCGAAAGCATAGCGTCAGCACCCAATTGCTCATATGCAATAAGTGCATCATGGTTCCCGTCAGTGAGTAGTTCCGTGGCTTTAGTGTCAAAGCGTTCTGCCCACTCAAGTGGTGCGGCATTTTCTTCCCAGGACATTTGTCCGAGATTGTGTACAAGATTGCCAGACCCCATTATGAGTACACCCTTCTCGCGGAGTAACTGCAATTGCGCTCCTAGTTCATAGTGTGCCCGAGGTGTGCGATGTACATCAATACTCATTTGATACACAGGGATGTGTGCGTGAGGAAACATGTGCCGGAGTACTACCCAGGTTCCGTGGTCTATTCCCCACTCAGTATCCTCCAAAACGGATGTTCCCATTAGCGCTTGTTTCGTTAATGTTGCAAAGAGGGGAGAGCCGGGACAATTGTATTCAATTGTAGAGAGTTCTTTGGGAAAGCCTGAAAAGCTATAAATGGTTTTGGGGTGTTCGCTCACATGTACTTTTGTGCCATCCGTGAGCCAGTGTGCGGATATGGAAAGTATTGCCTTGGGGCGTGGGAGGGATTTTCCGAGCATTCCCCAGCCTTGCGTATACGAGTTGTCGAGGAGGGCATTCATCGGATTTCCATGGCCCACAAAAAGGACGGGATATCTTGGTGTATTTGGCAGCGCATTCATTTTTTGTGCAAATTCTGCGAGCGTCATGGGTATAATTGTCTCCGTTTACCCTCGATTGGTCAATTGTTGTTTGCTATGAAAAACAGGGGATAACTTTCCCCGCACAAAACGCTTTAGGGCTATAATAATACCAATCCGTAACGTCCGGAAAGTACGAGAAAAAATTAAGCTCACTTTTTTCGCACACTGCCCACTGCGTGCCTTCAACTTTGGTTGATACAAACAGAATGTAGTGTGAGAAAATCCATCCCAATGGGTCCCACACTATGCCTCAACAAATAGTCGAATCGATGAGACGCAAAAACGTTTTATCGAGATGAGTATTTGCATATCTTTCTTATCAATGAAACCAATCCAAACTCAGTCTACAGTTGAGTGCGGTGTGTAAGAAGTTGAAAAGTATCCTGGGGCTAAATTTCAATAGGACTCGTCATGAGGAACTAATTTCTATAAGAGCGATTGCCAATCGTCCTCCCGCACGACCCGCATGCCTGTAGCATGTATCGTGCCAGAGTGCAGAGAAATTGAAAGATGATTTCGAGTAAAGCAAAACACCACATCTTGGCAAAGATGTGGTGTTTTGTGCCCCTTGTCTGCCACAAAGAACATTGCGTAACTTGCAAAAAAACAGCTGGATGCTACTCTACGGATAGACATATTGGAGACTACACATGCACACCAGCTTTGGTATAAAATTGTTCAGTTTTATTTTCGCACTTGCGATCACCTCCGGTTTTGCTTTTATCCTCATGCACAGTTAATTATCGCTCCGCACTGCGGAGTTTTTTGTTTTCTTGACTTTTTAATTATGTCTGGCATTGTAGTGGGAGATGTAAAAGGAGGGGTCGCAATGAACGAAATAGAGAGAAGAGGAGAAGGCGAAAAGAAACTCCGTAAGCTCTATTGTGACATACTCATCCGGCTCGGCGTTCAGGGACCTCATGCACAAGACTCATATGAGCGTCTCGCCAAGCGTTACAGAGAAAATCATCGGCGTTATCATACGCTCGAGCATCTCGTGCACTGCTTCACGGAGCTGGCGCGCGTCGCTATGCACGTGAGAAATCCTGATGCAGTTGTGCTTGCTATCTTCTATCACGACGTGGTCTACAATACGGCGCGACGCGACAATGAAGAACAAAGCGCAAAGCACTGGCTTTTTCACGCCCAAGAGGTGTTGGAGATGACAAGTCAGACACTCATCAAGGAGGTTGCGCGCTTGATCATCCTCACGAAGCATCATCGCACAGATCCTGTTACCGATAAAGATGGCGCACTCTTTCTTGATATCGACATGTCAATCTTGTCGGCCGATGCAGAGACGTATGACGCTTATGCAGATGCCGTGCGCGCGGAATATGCGAGCCTCTCAGATGACGACTGGGCTATCGCACGCGTGGCGATGCTGATCGATCCGATTCTGAGCGAGGAAAGGATATTCCTCTCTCCTCATTTTGGAAAAGAATACGATGAACGTGCGCGAGCCAATCTCATGGAAGAGCGTGTGCGCTATCAAAAAAACTAACCGGCCTAAAGGCCGGTTTTTTCTGTACATTAAACAATAAGCATCCCGTCCCCAAAAGAGTAGAAACGGAATTTTTCTTTTATCACCATGTCATAGAGTGCAAGAACGTTACGCCGTGCATTTTTGTGTTTCAGAAACGCATCAACTAGGAGCATGAGTGAAGAGCGAGGGACGTGAAAGTTTGTGATGAGCGCGTCAGCAATTTTAAACTGATATGGAGGATAAATAAAAATATTAGTTGGATTTGAGCCTGCGCTTACGATGGAAAGTCCGTCTTTGTGTGTTGCAGCGGATTCCAGCGTGCGTAGTGCGGTGGTACCGACGGGAATGATGGGTGCCCCGGTCAATCGTGCTTTGTTTATTACGTCCTTGGAACTTCGTGGTATGTCGTAGAGTTCAGTGAAAAGTGTTTTATTTTTGAAATTTCGCTCATCAATAGGCGCAAAAGTTCCGGCACCAACGTGGAGAGTAACTTCGGTCCGCTTGATTTGTGCGTGTTCGAGCTTGTCGAGCAGGCGGTTGGTGAAATGGAGTGAGGCAGTTGGTGCGGCAATAGAAGCAGGATGTTTGGCGAGCACACTTTGATATTTTGCTCGTAGTGCATGTTCACTCATTGTGTTGCTCTTGATATACGGAGGGATTGGTGTCACACCTTCTTTTTCAAGCAGCGCCCAAAGTGTACTTATCGATACACTGGGTTTAAAGAAGAAAAATTGCTCTTCTTGATCCACCACCTCAAGGTATGCGCCCGATTTGAAAAATAACTTTGCACCTGGAAGAACCTTGCGGTCGACCACCCCTTTGATTGTGACGTCCTTTGGGCGAATTTCGTTCATCATAAGGAGTACCTGGATCTTTCCTCCGGTTTCCCGTGTAAGCCACAACCGAGCGGGAACTACTTTTGTATTGTTAAACACAAGCAAGCTCGATTTGGGAAGGTGCCGATCGATATTTCGAAATACATCAAAGTGCACCTCGTCAGTTTTGGTGTTGTATACAAAAAGCCGAGCTGAATCTCGTGGAGAAGCCGGTGTCTTAGCAATCAACTCTCCCGGTAGATGGTAATTATAATCATCAAGTGAAATCATAATAGACTTGCTCCCCAATAAGAAAAATGAGAAAATAAGTGAATGAACATCACCAAACTTGCCCATGATCCCCGCGCTATTAAAGCGCTCACGGGT
>JAYSSO010000035.1:0-11957 GCA_043720495.1 Candidatus Lloydbacteria bacterium
AGCAATAAATGCCTCAACTATATGCACATGGTCCTTGAAGGGGTTGAAATCGGAAAGATCAATAGTTGATGAAGATCCCGCACCAGGGAGATCTACTGCATAGACTTTATATTTACGCGCTAGAGTGCACAGGTTCGGCATCCACTGCTTCCAGCCAAAATTTAGTCCGTGGATGAGTAGAATTGCCTGCCCCTCCCCGGCTGTCGCGTAGTGAATTGTTTTACCTAGAATAGCAATGCTGTGCTCAGTGATCTTTATATTTGTGTCTTCCATGGACTGGTTTTTGTTTTTTGTACTAGAGGGATGCTTCGTGAGTGAATAGTTTATCAAGATCGATCAGCCACGAACCACTGACGAGATCACCCAAAATGATTTTTTTTGTGAAGTAAGCACCAAATCCTGCAGCAACAGTGACTGTTGTGGCTAGCTGTGGTCGACCAGAAAGTGTTTTGCCTATTTCTGCCACTGAAGCCATCGCGCGCTCTGGAATATGCTCTACGCCAGCTAGGGCAACCGCATAATGATGTTTGTCGGCATCGGTGATGTCCGGATGTGTGAGCATGTCCTCGGGAATTTTCCCCGCTCTACCGTTGAAGTATTCAGTCTCTGGGTCAAGATCATAGCGCTCCACATCCATGAGGACGCGGTCGCCCAAATTGGTCACCATAATCACGGGAATGCGCGACTTCTTTGCCAGTGCACGCAAATGAATCTTCATTTCAAAACTATCAATAATCTCAAAAATTACCGCAGGCTTAGGTCCATCGAGAACAAAACTGGAGAGGACATCTCGCGTAAGCGCGATCGGAAAATCTTGAATATCGAGAAATGGATTGACTTCAAAAAGTTGCTCGGTGCAAACCTCTAGCTTCAGCTGGCCTATCTGGTCGACGCGTGCGCGAATTCGGTTCATGTTGGTCGTCTCAAGGGTATCAAATTCACAAATTCTCAGAGAGCCCCCTATGCCGCTATACGCAAGCGCCGGAGCTATATTGCTGCCAACCGAGAGTCCAACAATTCCCACCGTCGCAGTGAGAAGCTTTTGCTGTTCATCCGTAGTGATGAGATTGCGATTGCGATTTGTCCTTAAACGATTGTAGTCTTCCTTGCCGAGCATGTGGACCAGTCGACCGCTCCAAGGATAATAGATCCATGATCCCCAAATCTTTCCCTCAACTCCATGAGTGTGCTCCGCAATAAATATAGCCTCTTTTTCGGCGTATTCCGGTGCGTGCTTCAATGTAGGGTTATCAATCTCAAAAAGTTCTTTGAGCTGAAGTGCGTACACATCGCGCTCGACCCAAATGGGAAATTTAGATCGTAATGCATCGAGGTTGGCTTGCGTGCTATCTTTTTCACTGATAATGACGGGACGTTGCATAAATTTATTATTTTTTTACCCAACGCTGCTTTCCCTTTCCAGAAAAGAGCTCGGGATCTTGATAATTGCGAAAAGAAATTCTCGGTAGTACCTTGTCATGAATATCGGCGCGGTCATAAAAATCCTTCCATTCAGAGTTTTCGTCGGAGAGTGATTTAACCAGAGCAGTAAGGAGGTCGCGCTTCAGGGTGGCAGTATGTCTTATGTCGGGATGAAGCTCCACGACTACCTCCCAGTATTGATTTTGCCTTGCATCATAATCAACAAGCATAGAAAACTTGCCTGTTAAACTTTTTTCAAACTTACGCGACTCAATTGCTCGCTTAACATTTTCGGGGTAAATGTTGACGCTGTAAATACTAATAGTGAGATCATTACGCTCGTGCACATAGACAAACGGGAGATTCCAGACTTGCTTGCTCAATCCCGCCATCTTGAGTAATAGGGAAAGATCAGCATTCGCTTCTCTTTCAAAGGCATCAGTTATTGTTTTCCAGGAAAGTATCCCCCCGCTGTCTTTGAGATCATAACGGACCAGCGGTAGTCCAGAATAGGAGCTGCAAAGCAGTCTTCCATCAACTGCCTCAAAATTAAAGAGCTCGGGAACATACTGACACAGCGTGGGTTGTCGCGTTGGAGTTCCAAAAAGCGCCATATTCAATTTGGAATTACCGCGTGCATAGCGACGAATAAAAATACTCGCTGGCGTTTCGTGGGCCATAGTGCCCATGTCTGCAGTACCATAATGATTGATTGCATCACGGTATATATCGCGACTTCCACCATGCTCCTTGAGATAATCACGAAATTCTTCAGTGAATCCTTCCGCAGCAAAAAAATATTTGACGTGCATGCTTTTCCAGTTGATTCCTTCTCGGGCTCCACGATCCAGTAGGTCTTTTACGAGGGGTGCATAACCACCGATAATCACTTGATCAAATTGTGCGCCCAGAGAGGAAACTGCACGGAGAGCTTCTACGTGGTCGGCTCCGGGGTTAATGACTGCAAGCTTGTGGCGCCCAGTATCTGAAAGGAGTTTTAAGGTTTGCGACATAAACATTCCACCTATCCAGACACCTAGGGCAAAGCAGTTGATAAAAAGAGTTGATTTGTTGTCAGTACCGAATATTTCCTTAAATGCAATATCTGCAGTCAGCGCAAATTGGAGATCCTGTAAGTGGGTGCGCGGGAAGTAATACGGAATGCCGGTGGAGCCTGACGTCGATGCAATCGTCCAATTTCTTCCGGCAAAACTACCACCCCAAGCAAGCTCCGCTGTAGAGAAAGATTGAAGATAATTCTGCTTGTTGGTGATCGGAATTGAATCCCAGTCACCTTTTCGAGATTTAGTTGAGACTGACCCTTTTTTTCTTTTGAGAAATTTTTTGTACGCCGGTACTGATGTGCTCATTTCATGGTAAAGACCTTGCGACATTAGCGCACCGCGCTTATTCCAAAATTTTTCAGTTTTTTTTTGAAAAAGTTGTAGTACTTGCTCTGGTTCACCCGAATGCTTCGCAACTAAGGGCGCTATAAGTATGTGTTTTACGGGTCGATTGTGCATATGCTTTCGTACTATTGTAGCACAGACATTTCATAAATTGTACTTGCACTTATTGCTTTAGGACACTCGAAAGTGAGAATCTGGGTGAGTGATGGGGCTTAATCCCTGCGTAGCCGATCCGTACCATGAGCTGTGGGTAAAGTGATGTGCGCAGTGCCGTCTGTAGCAGTGGGGATTCCCTGGGAACTGCGCTGATGGCTGTTGCAACACCGTGTTGCTCAGCAATTACGGTCATTCGCAGATATGTCCTTCCCGCCAGAAACGCATCCTCCCGTGACTGCGTTTTTGTACAGATAAACATAAGCGTAGGCGTATCCTCCGTTAAGAGTAACACTTCATGTTTGCGGATCTTACGAATAACGTTCACATACTTAATGACAAGCGGCGCAATGAGCGAGGGTAGTAGTGAGAAACCCATTGTGAATCCAGGCATACCAGTAAACTGACTCGTAAGATTTGTTCGCTTATAGCGAGCCTTCTCGCGACGAAATTTAGGGTTATCAAAAAGTAGCTCCCGGGCCGAGAGAAGTACATCTGCGATGGTAGATTTATCTGACTTATCACTAAACGCCAGTGCGCTAACCAGCGAAGGAAAGTCCGTTGATGTGAGTTCGGCAAGGAGTGAGGATTTGATTGGTACTTTTGAGTAAATTGAACGATTAGTCCTACGACTGAGAAGTGCGTGCAATATGTCCGGTGGCTCGGGTGGTGTAATAGATTTCTGGAACATAAGTGTGGCATAGCGGTCTCCGGCTTGCAGGTGTGGTTCAAGCGTCACTGTTGTACTGTATCCTGCGGACAAAGCGGAAATTACCATACTTTCTACACAGGCACCCATGCTGACTGCTAGCAGATTTCCTTCTTTGTCTGCGACAGGTAGTAATCTGCCCTTGGACGAATAGATGCCCACAGAATCACCATCGAGCGTAAATTCCCAAGGTTGAGTATTGTGCGTAGAAGGAGCTAGAAGTCCACATTTCGCAATAAACTCAATTTGCTCACCCCTTGAAGAGCTTCTAAGGAATGTGTCAATGTTAAGATTCCAGGCTGCATAATTTTTTTCAGTCATGTTCATTATTTTTTTGTCACACGCATCTTCAGTCATTAGCTGGCTAAAGTAGTAAAATCACTCAGTCGAAAATAGTTCGTTTATTTTCGAACTTGCGATTGTGTTTGCTATGCGATGCGCGGGAATTCCATTTGCACTGCTTTCCTTGAATATGTGTGCAAGTCGAGTTTGGATGGCGGCAACATTGTGCACCAGGTCTCCTGCCGAGGCCTTCTTAAGTGCTTTCTCGTATTCATGCACAACGCTGATGAGCCCCCCTGCGTTGACGACGTAATCAGGTGCGTACAAAATACCACGTTCGTGCAACATATCACCGACCTCATTACTCGAAAGCTGGTTGTTTGCACTGCCCACAATTGCTTTAGCGCAAATGAGCGGGGCAGTTTTTTCACTGAGTATCCCGCCGAGTGCGCAAGGAATAAGTATATCAACAGCCTGCACTAAAATGTCGTTCACCCCGACGACCTCTACCTTCGGATATTTCCGTTTTGCCTCCTCCGTGCGGACTGGGTCAATATCCGCGATAATGACACGATCCGCCTCTTGTACTATCAAATCAAGAATTGCCATGCCCACTTTTCCAACACCCTGAATTGCAAAAGTCCTTCCCTCAAGTGTCGGTTCTCCAAAAAGATATGCAAGCGTTACAAAAATAGACCCCAACAATCCCTCAGCAGTCCAAGTAGTAGGATCTTCTTCTACTCCAACGATGTGGGGTGAGTGCGAACGCATTATCATTACGTCTTCTTTTGAAACTCCTGCGTCACTACCGGTAACAAATTTACCCGCGAGCTTATCAACATGCATAGCGTAAATTGACAACGCTCGGTCGCGAGATTTTTTTTCCTTCAAGTGTGGTCCATTAAACAAAACGCCCTTACCGCCCCCGTACGGTATACCTGCAAGCGCTGACTTGTGTGACATAAGATGAGAGAGATTGAGCGCATCCGTAAGTGCACTATGTACATCTGGGTACTCTTCTATCCGCGTAGCTCCGAATGCCGGATAAGTTGAATTTCCACGGTGAATCGCAATATAGCCAAGAAGAAAATCTCCATCTTTGACGGGCATTACCACAGACCACGTATCATCGGTTGCTTTCACTACGGGATTATTTATCATATAAAAACTTTAAACGCCCTCACCCTTAAGCTCCTCAATAAGTTTTTTTGCTTTTCCTGAGAGGCGGGTTGGGGTTTTGATATTGACATGGATGAGGATGTCGCCCGTACGTCCACGGCTCACACTGGGTGCACCCTTTTCTTTCAGACGGAGTGTGTCACCGAATTTTACTCCTTCGGGGAAACGCACATCAAGTGGCTTTCCATCGATGCCTTTTACGCTGTAGCTTGCACCCAGTAGAGCGTCGGACAGTTTAACATCAAGCGTCATAATCAAATTATTCCCCTCGCGATGATAGAGTGCATGCGGGGTCACGTGCAGTTTGATGTAGAGGTCACCTGCAACACCCCTCGCAACTGCTTCTCCCTTTCCACTCATGCGGAGCATCTCACCATTTTGTAGTCCTGGTGGAATGGTAAGTGAAATTTCTTCCTGCTTTTTTTCAACACCAATTCCGCCACAATGTTTGCACTTCTCCTCCGGAACTTCTCCTGCACCACTGCACACTGCACAAGTCGCGACGGAGGAAAATGTACCCAAGAATGACTTACGCATTTCGTTGACGCGACCTTTCCCATTACAGGTGGTGCATTTTTTTGTTTTCGTTCCCGGCTTCGCTCCACTTCCCGTACACACTGTACAGAGTGCCGTTTTGTTGAGAAGTACCTTTCGTGTAGTACCAAAAATACTCTCTTCAAAAGAAATTTCAATATCAATGGATACATCACGACCTCGCTCGACGCGACTTCCGCCACCACCAAATCCAGCTCCAAAAAAATCATTGAAAATGTCCCCAAGGTCGACGCCTTCAAATCCTCCGCCAGAAAAACCCTGTCCTCCATAGGAAGATCCTCCGCCACCCCCCATGTCGGCATACGAACTTCCGTGCGCGTCATAACTCTGGCGCTTTTGCTCGTCAGAAAGTGTTTGATATGCCTCATTTACTTCCTTAAACTTGGCTTCATCCCCTCCTTTTTTGTCGGGATGATGCTTATGGGCAAGCTTGTGAAATGCTTTTTTTATCTCGTCCTTGGACGCGCTCTTTGAAACACCCAGTGTGTTGTAATAGTCTTTTGCCATTTTTCAGTTTAAATTTACGTAAGTATATTAGAGAATTCGCGTTCCAAAGAAAAGACCATGGCAGTGCGCTATCTTAGTTTACTCTAAACGTCATGCACTTTGCCTGATGGTGGGGTCTCAGGCTCTGTATCACCTGAGTTAGTTGCGCCTTCAGGGGCACCCTCGGCTGGCTTGTCTCCTTCGTGGGTACTTGCCTCCTTTGCCATGGCTTCACCTATCTTTTGCATTGCATCGGAAAGCTCCTCAGTCGCCTTCTTTATTGCGTCAACATCGGTTCCCTCTTTTGCCTTTTTGACTTCAGTAATCTTTTCTTCCACAGCAGTCTTGATGTCTGCTGGCACTTTTTCGCCATTGTCTTTCAGTGCTTTCTCTGCCGTGTAGATAAGCGAATCGGCGATATTCTTTACCTCGACTGCTTCCTGTTTCTTTTTGTCCTCATCGGCGTGAATCTCCGCGTCTTTCTTCATGCGCTCGATATCATCTTTTGAAAGTGAGGACCTTGCTTCAATACGAATAGACTGCTCTTTGCCGGAAGTTTTATCTTTTGCTTTGACCGAAAGAATTCCATTCACATCGACATCGAATGTAACCTCAACCTGGGGCATACCCCGGGGTGCTGGTGGAATTCCGTCGAGAATAAATCTTCCAAGCGATTTGTTGTCCGACACCATCCCACGCTCACCCTGGTATACGTGTACTTCAACGGATGTTTGATTGTCTGCAGCAGTTGAAAATATTTGTGAACGAGATGAAGGTATCGTGGTATTTCGCTCGATGAGCTTTGTGGCAATTCCACCCATTGTTTCAATTCCAAATGAAAGCGGAATGACATCAAGTAGCAATATGTCTTTCACGTCTCCCTTCAAAATCCCACCTTGAATAGCGGCTCCTATTGCAACTACTTCGTCAGGATTGATAGTGCGGTTAGGCTCTTTTCCAAAAAATTCTTTTACGCGAGCAATCATGAGTGGCATGCGCGTCTGACCTCCAACGAGAAGGATCTCATTGATATCCCCAACCTTAAGGCCAGATGCCTCAACTGCACGCCTGGTAATTTCGATTGAACGATCAACATATTCCATTGCTATCTCTTCGAGTTTTGCTCGAGACATCTTGAGCAAGAGATGCTTTGGACCGTCAGCGTTTGAAGTGATGAATGGAATATTAATTTCCGACTCCATTGTGCTAGAAAGTTCATGTTTCGTTTTTTCCGCAGCCTCTTTTAGGCGCTGGGTTGCGAGGACGTCTTTGGATACATCA
This sequence comes from Candidatus Lloydbacteria bacterium, assembly GCA_043720495.1. Taxonomy (GTDB): domain Bacteria; phylum Patescibacteriota; class Minisyncoccia; order Phycocordibacterales; family UBA6899; genus MHLP01. The sequence goes on from JAYSSO010000035.1 coordinate 7,477, forward strand.
ATGCCCGATTCTTTCTTGAACTCTGCAACTATCCAGGCCATTATTTTCTGATCTATGTCCCCTCCCCCCATATGACTATCGCCGTCGGTTGACTTTACTTCTATAACATCATCACCGACCTCAAGGACTGAAACGTCGAACGTTCCGCCTCCGAAATCGTATACGACAACTTTCTCGTTTTTCTTTTTATCAAAACCATATGCAAGTGCGGCGGCTGTTGGTTCGTTGATTATTCGAAGTACATTAAAACCTGCAATTGTCCCTGCATCTTTGGTTGCCTGGCGCTGTGTGTCATTGAAGTACGCAGGGACAGTAATGACCGCATCAGTAATTTTCTCACCAATTTTAGCTTCTGCGTCTGCTTTCAATTTTGCGAGCACCATTGCAGAAATTTCCTCAGGTCGAAAATGATTGTCGCCCATCTTTACCTTCACTCCATTGTTCTCACCTCGTTCAATTTTGAAAGGCATCACCTTCTGGTCGCGCTGTACAGAATCCTCTTCAAAACTATGTCCGATGAGTCGTTTTATCTCATACAACGTGTTTTCAGGGTTCGTCACGGCTTGTCTTTTTGCAGACAATCCCACCAGCCGTTCGCCTGTTTTTGAAAGTGCAATAATTGATGGCGTTGTGCGCACACCTTCGACATTCTCAATGATCTTAGGCTCACCCGCTTCGACGATAGCCATTGCTGAATTTGTTGTACCCAAATCGATTCCTAGTACTTTTGCCATATGTTTGTTTTGTGCGAATGAATAATTTTAAATTACAATTTACACCTCTCTACTTGTTACTCCTGTTTACTCTGCTCAATTAAAAAAAGTAGTATGGTGGCCTAAGCCTCAAATTCGTACACCTTTACACGTGGTGACCGTATCAGTTTGCCATTCAACTTGTAGCCCAATTGAGCGACTTCACCAACAAAATGCTCAAGTTGCTGATCTGTTGTGGGAAGTGAGCCTATCGAAGTGTGCTCTTTGGGGTTAAACACCTGGTTTAACGGATCTAATTCTGTGAGTCCATGACTTGCGAGTGCCTGCAGGAGTTGGGTATGAATGTATTCAACACCAGTTCTCCACGAAGAATCTACCTTGCCCCACGCTTCTTTGTTTGCAAATGCCATGTGGAAACTTTCCATTGCCGGCAATAGGTCGTTGATAAGGTCTGCTCCGGCAAATTTTACAAATTCTGCCTTTTCTTCCTCCGCGCGCTTTTTGTAGTTCGCAAAGTCGGCCTTTGTTCGTTGCCAACCGTCAAGATATGACCGCTTTTCCTCTACAGCCTCTCGGAGACGCTCTCTCAGGCGCTTCACCTGATCCTGCGGAGTTTGTGCCCCTCCAGGAAGGACATCATCATTATACGTTTCAATTTCAATATCGTCAATGTCCTCACTAGTGTTTGAAGACAACACGTCCACCCCACCGCCAAGTGAGACATCTCCTTTTTCAAAAACAATGTTTTGATCGTCATCCATAGGTCATTAGTATATCAAAAAAATAGGTAAATTAAAACATCAGAATGTATCAGGAATAAACATGAAAAAAGTGTGTCAGAGCACGAACACACTGCAAGAATATTCAGGCACGACTATTCGTTCTCATCCTCAAATCCCTCCTCTTCCTCTTCGACTGCACTTTTGTCGAGTGCGTTCATTCGTAAATTTTCCAGATCTTCATTTTCTGTAAATGCCTCGTATTCACCACTCTCCTCGCCATATGTTTTGGCGATGGTGAGTCCGGTGGCATCGAGCCAGTCGAGCGTATCTTGATAAGCCTTTGCATTATAGAGTAGCTTGGCACAAGTTATCGTGTGTGCAATAAGTTTTGCAAGGCTACCTTTGTCTTCATCTACAAGTCCCTGCCAAAAATCAGTAAGTAAATCAAGGCGACTCTCGTTCTCCTCATCAATCGCATCAACAACGTCTTCTTCGGTGATTATTGCCATATGTTTGTATCGTAATAAATTTAATATTTCTTGTCCACTACTAGCGTATTTGAATAGTTTAGGCGTCCACAACTTTCATGGATTCCATGCCACCTACGATCTCTGAGACCTCTCGGGTAATTGCTGCCTGGCGTACTTTATTGAAATGAAGCTTGAGTCCTTTGGATATATCCCTTGCACTGTCAGAGGCGTTCTTCATTGCAATCATACGGGCTGAATGTTCGGAGGCGTTGGATTCGAGAATTGAATGATAAATTTGGATATTAAATAGTTCGGGTATAAGCTCTGACAACACAGATTCGGCATCAGGCTCAAAAGCGTACCCACGCTCTACTACCGTAGTCCCTGCATCTATATCAGAAAATTTTCCCTTTGCAGGGACAATTCCTCGCACAACCTCCTCGACACCCTCGCGAGTCACGGGAAGTAACTGCCTTGAGTAAACCGATTGATTGATTGTTGAAATAAAGTTTGTATACACGATAAACACCTGATCAGAACGGTGGGACAAAGACTCGTTCTTTATTGTTTCTGCAAGTGGTGCAATGAGTGGGAAGTTGACCGTGTCTCCCCACTTTTCAAAATGAGCGAGTATGCTCCATCCGCGTTTTTGAAAGTGCTCATATGCTTTTTTTCCAACACAAATCATGTCCGCGTTTTCCGGTGAAAGATTCTTGAGTGCGATGAACTTGTATGCATTTTTAAGCAGTGATGAGCCATAGCTCCCAGCTAGTCCCTTGTCCGCAGAAACAATCACCAATAGTGTCCGTGTAATGGGACGTGTGGACGTGAGTGGGTGATGGGTTGCCTCTATGGCACTAGAAATGCTCCTGAGCATCTTGAGCGCTGACATTGCGTACGGGCGAACACTCAGAGCACTTGCCTGGCTTTTGCGCATTTTGACAGCCGAAACCGCCTCCATGGCCTTGGTGACCTGGCGTGTCTTCTCGATTGACTTTATTTTGTTTTTTACAGCTTTGAGCGACATGATTATTTGGAAACAAGAAAGAGGTCTCCTGCACTCAGCCTAAATGACGTGGCGGCATCTCTCAGAGACTTTTGGGAATCATCGCTTAAGTCTTTGGTCGTACGGATGGTCTTGAGGAGTTCGGCGTATTGTGTGTCGAGCATGGCGAACAGTTTTGTTTCAAGTTCAGCAATTTTTGACTTGTCTGCATCGTCAAAGAGTCCTGAGCCTGCAAGAAAAATCATCACCACTTGCTTTTCAAATGGCATCGGAACGGCCTTGTCTTGCTTGAGCACTTCCACCATCAGCTTGCCTTTTTCAATACGACGCTTCGTATCTTCGTCCAAGTCAGATGAAAACTGCACAAAGGCCTCCAGCTCGCGGAACTGTGCAAGTTCAAGTCGGAGTTTACCCGCCACTTTCTTCATTGCTTTTGTTTGCGCAGAAGACCCCACGCGCGACACCGACACACCGACGTTGATTGCTGGGCGTATGCCTTTGTTAAAAAGGTCGGTTTCGAGGTAAATTTGTCCGTCGGTAATGGAGATTACGTTTGTAGGAATATATGCGGACACATCATTTTCCTGGGTCTCGATGATGGGAAGTGCAGTAAGCGAACCACCTCCCATTTTGTTGGAGAGGCGCGCGGCACGCTCGAGCAGGCGTGAGTGTAGGTAAAAAATGTCGCCAGGATATGCTTCACGGCCAGGAGGACGGCGCATGAGGAGTGACATCTGGCGGTATGCTACGGCATGTTTAGAGAGGTCGTCATAGATGACGAGTGCGTCTTCTCCGGAATCCATAAAATACTCACCGACAGCAGCTCCGGCAAATGGTGCAAGAAATTGAAGTGCCGCAGACTGAGAGGACGAGGCTGAAATAACGATCGTGTAGTCCATAGCACCACGGTCCCGAAGTTGTTGCACAATGCGCGCAACCTTAGAATCCTTTTGACCTATTGCAACATAAATACAAATGGGACGATCTTCTTTGGGTTCATTCAATTGATTGATGATAGTATCAATTGCCACAACTGTTTTGCCTGTCTGGCGGTCTCCGATGATGAGCTCGCGCTGACCACGCCCAATAGGAACCATGCCGTCGATAGCCTTGATTCCTGTATGTAGGGGGGTAGAAACAGATTTACGCTCAATCACACCATATGCTTTTCGCTCAATTGGGTTCTGCTGTTTCGTCGCTATTGGCAAGCCACCGTCGATGGCCTCACCGAGCGCATTTATCACGCGACCCACAAGCTCAGGTCCCACAGGTATAGAAAGTATTTGGCCTGTTGCCTTGACCGTCATCCCCTCTTTCACTTTCATAAAATCTCCAAGAATGACAATCTTTACTGAATCTTCTTCCAGATTCAGCGCCATACCCAGGAGCTGTTCTTCGCCAAGACTATCGGACAGTGATTTTCCCTCATGTACATCAAATGTAACCATTTCTCCCATCATGACATCGTCGAGCCCATCCACCTCTGCAATACCATCGGCAGCTGAAACAACTACACCAATTTTTTCAGAGCGTGTTTTGGGGGTGAAGTCTACAATTTGTTTTTTGAGTT
>JAYSSO010000036.1:0-11908 GCA_043720495.1 Candidatus Lloydbacteria bacterium
ACCAAGGAAGATTCTCGGCTATCGAAGTGCACTTGAGGTTGCACTGAAAGCAGGTATTATTAAAAATACGAGTATCCTAATAGGTGGGTGAATTTAGGGTAGATTTTCCGAGGCAATCATACCATTTTCATAAAGTTTAGTCAAGGGATCGTAATCCCCCCTATGATTTGTTCAACTTCTGGACTCTAGGTTTGAGGAGCTACGACCACCACACTGCAAAAACAAAAACCGCACGTCGTGCGTGCGGTTAATCATGCTCGATAGAGGATGACAGAAATATTATCTTGAGAACCGTTCTCCATTGCTTGCTTTGTAAGTTGAGATGCATCAATCGACGGATCAAGTGCGAGTTCGCTGAGAAGTGAGCGAAAGAACTTTTTTTGTTTGTGCGCACCACAAGTGATAATGCCATCGCTTGCAATGAGTGCAATGCTCTTTTCTCCCAGGTCGATCGTATACATTCCGGGATTTCTAATCTGCAGATGATCAAAATCGGCATTCCCCAGTGTGCGCGTGGGCTCGAGACCCTTGTCACCCCACCAAATCATTCCATCATGATAATGTCCGCCACGCTGAGTTGCATGATCCCGATCACGCGTGTTCGTGCGTGCATTATGTGGCTCACTGCGAGACATTGCTCCATCTTTATCAAGGATGATTATTGGAGAATCACCAAGGTATGCAATGGTCGCATGCCTTCCCGTCTCAGAAATATAGAGGAGTGAGATCGTACTTCCCTCTTCATATTTTGCATATTCGTTCGTGAGTGTTCTCATCATCTCACGAAGCATCTTACGTGCCGTATCTTTTTCATGAAGTGGCATGCCATGCAGTGGAGGCGTAAGTGCTCTGATGCGCGCCGTGGCCTCGTTCGAGATAATGTTTCCTTTGTGTCCGTCGAGGATGGCAAGTAGCCACCCCGCACGGGTGCCATGCTCAGACAGGATTTCCGTTGCACACAGTGCATCTTCCTGTTCCTCGCGATGGCCTTGCAGTGTTGCAATCGTAATTGACCCCGTGAGGGGTGTAGCTTGATTCATTTCGTTCCCCTCAAAGAATTGCTCTTTTCATTTTAACAGGAATTTATTGTATGTCAATGTTTCGCGAGGAATCCCCTTTTGCTGGCCTAACTATAAGGACTGTTTGCCCAAGACATAACACTTGAAAACCTTCGGTTAAGCAATAAAAAAGGCGACCCTTACGGATCGCCTTCAACTTTCGTCGAAAGAGCTACTTCTTGGCGGGAGCGGGGTCGGGTGCTTTCTTGGTTTCAGCATCTGTGACTCGACGCCCTTTTTCCATTTTCATGTCGAGGCTGAGTTGCTTGAGCACCGGAATCGTGAGGGTCTCAATCATGGTCGAGACACTACCGGCACCACTTGCACCGGCACCAGCACCGCCCATTTGGACTTCGGGTACCCACTTTTGCTTTCCGAACTCTTCGGCGAACTTGCCCATGACTTTTTCATATGCTTCAAGTTTCGGAGCAAGCGCGCCGTCAGCCTCCATCACGATGCGCTTGTATGCACCGTCGCCTTCGCCACGCAGGATTTGCTCTTGCTTGTATTCAATGGCGGCAAGTCTCTTTTGCGCAGCTTGGAGTTTTTGTTGTTCGGCAACTTGCACTTCGCGCTTTGCCGCAAGGACGGCAACTTCCTGTTCTCGCTGTGCGTCGACAACCGCCTGCACTTTCAATACCTCCTTTTGGTACTGCGCAATCATTACGGCTTTTTTGCCCTGCTCCTCAGCAGTCTTCGCTTCGGATTGCGCTTGTGCGGCCTGCGCATCGGCGGTAATGATTGCCATTGTTGCCGTACGCTTGGTTTGGATTTGCTCAAGGGTCTTTGCCTCGAAGTCCCAGTCAGTGATCTGGAATCCTGACACGGTAATGCCGTATTCCTTGAAATCGCTCGCAGCACGCTTGGGCTTGCCGTCTGCAGCGAAATCGATGATCGGAACATTCTTGACCACGACCTTGTTTGTGCCTTCTTCTTTTGCCGTAACTTCCTGCAGTTTCGTCAAGAACTTGCCCTTGGCAACCTGTTCATGAGCCCACTCAGTGAACGTACCGCGCTTCACCGCATACGCATCTTCAGAGCTCATCAGTCCCGCCGTGAGGTTCATGGACTCTTCAGCGACGGACTTGATGAGCTTGTTTCCGACCCCCGAGTTCGTACGGAAGTCCTTGTGAAGCTTGATCATCGTTGCTTCATCATTCGGCAATGCAAATCGCGCCTTTCCGTAGATATGACCGGTGCCACCATCTTGGTAGCGCACGGAAATACCCTTTTGCGTGAGCGAAGCCGTGGTGCCGGCATCCACGACAGAGACCTTGTCGAAGTCGAGCGTGATGACGTCGACGTACTCCGTCACGGTGCCGAACCATTGTGTGTATACGCCGGGGGTGAACTTCACCACCAGTGTCCCCGTTGGGTACTGAATGATGGTACGGTGGCCTGCATCATTGATGCCGAACATGAGCGGAATTGAAAGCAAGATCGCAACAATGGAAACAACGATGGAAACGAGCTTGAGGGGGAATTGCATTTCTGATTTCTCCGTTTGTGTGGGGTGTTGGGTTGGTTGCCTTCTCAATACTTGAGTCAGCGATTGGAAAAGACTTTTAGCGTCCATTTGCGTGATCTCCTTTTTCGTGAAGTGCTGCGCGCCGATCGTTGTTCCTCGCGCGAACGTCCTTGATTTCTTCCTCCAGATCCAGAGCACTGCTCTCGATCTTGGCCTCGCTCAATTCCTTTTCTTTTTTCAGCCGAGAGCGACGCTTACGCAGCTCCGAGATGAACAGCACAACGAGTGCCAGCAAGATGAAACCAATGACAATCCTGGTGAGTGACATCTTTTTTTACTCCTGTGAAATCAATGAGCACACGCCGAGACCCAGGCGTAATGGGGTTACCTACCTTTGGTAAGTTTTTTCCGAAGCAATCATACCATTTTCATGAAGTTTAGTCAAGGAAATGCCAAATGCCTGCCCAAATCCAATATGTGATTGTGGCTATCCCAATAGCGGCAAGAATGCTTGTGAACAGCGAATTGAATGGGGTGTACGAACCAAAGAACCAGAGTGAGGCAAGGAAGCACACCATCGCACATGCAAGCAGTCGAACGTGCGTCATCAATTTTTTTTGCCACGGATCGTCCTCATGCATTTTTCTCCACGACTTATTCAGGTCAACAAGTTGTACCTCATCTGGATCACTCTCCCCTGGCTTAAGCACATTTGCTTTATTTCCTATCTCACACGATGGCGAGTACATGCTTTTCAAGCATGACAGAAACCATGCCTTACACTTGGTTGCCCGCTTTGGCCATGTCATTTTGTGTATATCTCATTCTCATACTCTGTGGCAATGATAGCAGTACAAGGCGCACGCGCAAGTACAAAAATTGAAGGTGTGCAGGATATATTAGTATGCTGTTTTCAACGTATTTTAAGACAACAATCCACAGTGTGCATGGGGTACTCGCATGGGGTATACTCAGCCCATGTTAATCGTTACTCCCGACACAAAAAAAGGAAGCCACGGGGAGTCGGGGGATGCAAAAAAAATTGAGTTCGTGCATCTCCACACACACTCGCACTTCTCACTGCTAGACGGCTTGTCAAAATTGGACAAAATGGTTGCGCGTGCAAAGGAACTCGGAATGACTGCACTTGCACTCACTGACCATGGTGCAATGTATGGTGCAATTGAGTTCTATAAGGCATGTGAAAGTGCGGGTATTAAGCCCATCATTGGAGTCGAAGCATATGTGGCCAATCGTAGTCGCCTCGACAAGGAGCCTGGCATAGACAACAAACGTTTTCACCTGACTCTGCTCGCAAAGTCAGCAGAAGGATACAAAAATCTTGTACGCCTCACCACGCTTGCGCACATCGAAGGATACTATTATAAACCCCGCATGGATAAGGATATTTTGCGGATGTATTCCGACGGAATAATCGCGCTTTCAGGCTGCCCCGCTGGAGAATTGGGGCGTGCAATACTGCGCAGCAACGACCTTGAACGCGCAGAGGCGGTTATCCGCGAGCATCAGGAAATTTTTGGGAAAGAAAACTACTTTATCGAAGTAATGCATCACCCTGATGTGGAGGATTTTGAACGCTGGAGAAGCACACTCATAACGCTCGCAAAAAAACTCGATGTTCCACTCGTCGCAACCCAAGATTCACATTATATTCACCCCGATGACTCACGGGCACACAAAACGCTCGTAGCGATTTCGACAAACACCGACGTGAACGACACAGGCATATTCAGCGGACAGGGCGAGTATCATTTCATTTCGACAGAAGAAGCACTCGAAAACTTTCGCGATATTCCGGAGGCTGTCACCAACACGATGAACATTGCGGACATGTGTGACATCAAGCTTGAGCTCGGCAAGTGGGTTTTTCCGCATCTCGATTTCAAGACCGGTAATGCGGACGACGAACTACGCCACCTCGCAGAAGCGGGCATAGCATTCCGTGAACTCACGGAAGCACCGGCACTGCGGGAGCGACTCGAATATGAACTTGAGGTCATCAAAAATAAAGGATACTCAACCTACTTCCTTGTCGTTGCAGACTTATTGCGCTTTGCGCGCGAGTCGGGTATTTATACCACCGTAAGAGGCTCCGCTGCGGGCTCATTTGTAACGTATCTCACTGGCATCACCAACGTTGACCCACTTGAGTTTCAGCTTCCCTTTGAGCGATTTTTGAATCCCTTTCGACCCTCTGCGCCTGATATTGATATGGACTTCGCAGATAACCGCCGAGAAGAGGTGCTCGAATATGCAAAGCGTAAATATGGTGCTGACAAGGTTGCGCAAATAGGCACGTTTGGAACCATGATGGCGCGCGGTGCAGTGCGCGACGTCGCTCGTGCGCTTGGAAAGCCATATGACGTCGGTGACCGTATTTCTAAAATGATTCCTATGGGTTCACAGGGATTCCCAATGACCCTCGAACATGCACTGGAGCTCGAACCTGATCTAAAAAAGCTTTATAACACAGACTCGGAGACACGAGAGATAATTGATCTGGCAAAAAAACTGGAAGGATGTGTGCGTCACGTGTCGGTACATGCGGCAGGTGTTGTCATTGCACCAACATCACTACTCGACTTTGCCCCGACGCAATTCGATCCCAAGGGAGGAAAAGTCATTACCCAATACGACATGTATTCAGTCGAGGACGCGGGACTACTTAAATTCGACTTCTTGGGAATCAGAAACCTGGCCATTTTGGGAGAGGCAGTACGCCTTGTAAAACTACATCATAATGTCAACGTGAATATTGAGAAAATTCCATTTGATGACAAAAAAACTTTTATGATGCTTGCACGAGGCGAAACAATCGGACTGTTTCAACTAAACGGCTCTGGCATGACGAAAGCACTCATGGAGCTCAAACCCAGCAGAATTCATGATATCAATGCCATGGTTGCGCTGTATCGCCCAGGGCCTATGCTCACCATTGAAGAATATGTTGCGCGCAAACACGGGAGAAGCCCCACGGTGTATTATCACCCCAAAATGAAAAAGTTTTTGGACAAGACCTACGGACTGTTAGTGTACCAGGACGACCTACTCTATACCGCGATTGAGCTTGCTGGGTACGATTGGGGAGAAGTCGACAAATTCCGAAAGGCCGTGGGGAAAAAAATCCCTGCAGAAATGGCAAAACAGCACAAAATTTTCGTCGAGGGATGCCAGAAACACAGCCAGATGACGGCAGAAGCAGCCGAAAAAATATGGACATTGTTTGAGCCATTCCAAGGATACGGATTCAACAAAGCACACGCGGCATGCTACGGACGTGTGGCCTACCAAACAGCGTACATGAAGTCCACGTATCCAAGCGAATACATGACCGCTGTGCTCACGTCGGAAGAAGGCGATACAGAAAAGATTTCAGAAATCATTACCGAATGCAAACGCATGAATCTGCCCGTACTTCCGCCAGACATCAACATGAGCCATAACCATTTTACTGTTATTAAGGCCGGAGTAGATACTGCTGGGGTACCTTTGGCAAAAGATCAAATTCGGTTTGGACTTTTTACGATTAAAAATTTAGGAGAAAATATTGCCGGTGCCATCATCACCGAACGAGAGTCGAAAGGACCCTATCTTTCATTTTCCGAATTTCTCGAACGAGTTACCCACAAAGACCTCAACAAAAAGTCTCTGGAGTCTCTTATCCGTGCGGGAGCATTTGATACTCTCGGTGAAGAGCGGGGTGCGCTACTGCACAACATTGACGACGCACTCGAGTATCACAAGGAACATGCAAAATCCCTGGAGAGTAACCAAATTTCGCTTTTTTCAGTCATAACGGATACCAAGTCAGTTTCTCGTCTGCGCTTACGCCCTGCACCAGAAATTTTAATTGATCAAAAACTTGCATGGGAAAAAGAGCTCCTTGGGCTCTACATTTCAGGACATCCGCTTGATAAACATCGAGAAAAGATTGAGAAAGGTGGTGTAAATATAAAGAAAATCAGTGAAGCCACACGAGACGGTGTGGGAATTATCGTTGCAGGAATTATTGAAGAACACAAAGTGGTTATTACAAAAAAGAATGAACACATGGCATTTCTGCGTGTGGCGGACTTCAGTGGATCTATCGAAGTGGTGGTTTTTCCACGCACAATGGCGGAGTGCAAAGAACTCATTGGCCCTGACAAATGTATCGCAATAAAAGGCAAATTCTCACGCAGAAATGATGCGCCATCGGTTATAGCCGAAAAAATAAAGTCATTATAATAACTGAGGTGTGTGCATAATTTAAAACCCTCTCTGTGTCGCTATCTCAGTAGTGCAAAACTCCAAGTCAATTGGTGCGTATAATCTGTAAGACTCGGAAAGCACCGCGGATAGCAAAGAATGCAAAGAATCCGGCTAATATAAAAAATAATATATTCCACAGAAACAAGAGTGATGCCACTAGCAGGAAGAGGCTGAGCATGGCACTCATTGTTGCAGAGACAAGCTTGAAAAGTGGAATGCCTGCACTACGCCCCCACAATCTCTTCCACGTGTCTATTGCATGTGTACTTCTACCCACACCATAACCAAGAAGCATACCCAGTAGTACAAAAAAGAGAGTGAAGGAAAATCCCACGACACTTGTAAAAAACGAAATTTGTGTTGTTTCGAAAAAATCACGCTTGAGTGTAGGTCCCATTTTATAGAGAGCAAAATAATCGCCAATGGAAAAACTCTCTTCTTGTCCTATCTGAAGGACAAATTTGCCGACATTTCCAGGACTCGTGACAACGACACGATACTCCCCCGCAGGAACACTCATGTTCAACTCTGGTCCACGAATAAAATCTTCACCGATATACGGGTCACGATACGATTGCCAGTCAAGTGCACCTGCTTCGAGTATGGCTGTTACCGTTCCCGCCGATTCGTTCACAATGACCGCATCAAATTTACCGCTACTGTTAACACTCGCAGGCGTCATGAGGTTAAGATAAATGATCCCTCCCTCTTTCAATGAAAATCGAAATACTGCAGATTCCTCAAGTAATTCGCCAAAAAACCTATGGGCGCGGATGGGCTCACTCACCATAACCCCCTCTTTACTTGCAAACACTGGCACATAGGCAAATGCAAACAATGGGGCAGAGGAGAGAAAAAACAGTGCGATAGCCAAACGTTTCATGGACTGATTCTACCATACGCACTAGGCTTTCTGAGCGAAATCTTCTACACTAGAGTGCATCATGGCAGAACTCAGTAATTTCATCATCGGTTTTGGATATGTGGGGGTTTCTTTCACGCTCTTTGCTGAGTCTGGTATTCTTTTTGGCGCATTCCTACCAGGCGATTCACTGCTCTTTACAGTTGGACTCCTTGCATCGCAGGGCCATTTTCACATTGTTCTCCTCTGGGCGCTCGCGACCATTTCTGCAATACTCGGAGATAACGTCGGCTACGCATCTGGAAAATATATTGGACCAAAACTTTTTACACGGGAAGATTCATTGCTTTTTCGGAAGTCCCACGTTGTGCGGGCAAGCATGTTCTATGAGAAGCACGGCAAAAAGGCCATTATCCTGGCACGGTTCGTTCCCATCATTCGTACATTTGCTCCAATTATTGCGGGAGTAGCAAAAATGCATTATCCCACGTTTATGCTCTTCAATATTATTGGTGGTCTCCTCTGGACAACATCGCTTCTTGGTTTTGGCTATTCAATCGGCCGACTTTTTCCCGAAGCAGGAAAATATCTCGAACTTATTATCATCGGAATTATTTTTCTCTCAATTCTTCCTATAGCCGCCGAGTACCTTGGGGGGCGAAAAAATAAAACCACTCCTTGAGAGTGGCTTATGCTTAATCTTTGACAATTTTTTTCTTGCACAGTGCCCAATCTTCTTCGGTGAGGCCCAGGGAATAGGAAAATGCTTTTTTTGCTTTAGCGGTATCCCCTTCAACGTCTCTGCGAAACAGTACCCAGCTGGATTGTGTTCTTGGGTAAGTTAAATTTGCAGCATTCCGACGAACATCTAGTCGCCGGACTAAGGAACCATTGACCGTGGTAGTCTGTACGATTTCTTGCTCAGTGTTTCATTTACGCTACTCTATGTAATTTGCTGCACTTTCGTGTTGTTCACCACACACGAAATACTCAAGGTGATCGGCCAACTTTTGTAAATCGCGCAAGAGTGAGGCCCTGAAGCGGATTGTTCGGCAAGAGCTAAAATCGGGACTAGAAAAAGAGTGTTGATCAAAAATGCTTTCTCATGAAAACTCCTATTTATCTTTCTACACATTATCATACTCATCAGCCTCAGAGAGCCAATCGCTACCAGCTAAAAAATTTTGTCTAAAATTCAAAAACAAAAAATAATTATCTTAACCTACGCTATCGCCTAGGTTAAGATAATTATTTTTTCGCTTTCAAACAAGTTCAAAAAAACACCCTAATCATCAAATGAATGACAGGGTGTGCGAACTTTAAAACTTGTTTAATTTTCTGTTTCTCCAACAGACTTCAAATTCTTCTTGCGAGAGTTGTATTGCCACAAGGTGCCGAGCCTCGATGTCGACAATGGGGTCACGACGTGAATCATACTTAGTCCACCCCAACGCATTTTTCAAGTAAGTTATGGTCACTTCGGGGTGTCTTATTTCGACACGCTTAACAAGTTCCTTATTTCTCAACGAAAGAATGACGTACTTATCAACCCCCTTTTCTTGATCTGTCTGCCAGAATGTCTGCGTGACTTCGACGTCACCATGTGTGCATGTGTGAGAAATTTTTCTTGGCCACTCTTCATGAGATCTATCTACTGGTGGTCCGGCGACAATCTCAGCGGCAGAAGCAGACAAAGCGAAGAAGTAGTTCAAAAAAATCAAAAATAGACTCTTCATTGCGCACTCCTTAGTTACTCTATAATCTAGGGTACATTAAAAAATTCACTTTGTCAAGAATTTCAAAGGTACTATTTTGAGTGTGAAACTTTCCCTAAATTTCCATCCATGGTAACACTGTCGCCTATATGAAATTTTTCTCGTGCCTTGGGGTCAATAACGACAGGTACACCGTGTTCTCGTGCCAATATCGCCATGTGCGAGAGTAATCCTCCCTCTATTGCTATTATACCCTTCACTCGCGTAAGCAGGGGCGCAAGACTTGGAGTGAGGCGTTCCGTCAGTAAAATAGTTTCTCCACTGAATGACTCATCCGAAGTAGCCACGATGCCAATTGCTACTCCCGGTGAAACGCCAAGCACGGCTGAATGGGTTACGGGCGGAATTGACGCAATAATGCTCGGCATATCGCCTCGAAACTCTTTCGCATATTTATTATCGCGTTGTGCAAGTGTGACGGGAGTGACCATCCCACCCTCCAACTCTGCTATTGTCGCAAAGTACATGAGTTCCTCATCCCCATCCCAACACCCCCTGAGTTCGTTGCGCAGAAGACTCACGAGCATTACGGTGAGGTGTCGGCACTCTTCGCGCCTTGACTCATACTCTTGTGCACAAATAACCCACTTGCTGATGCGTCGCTGTTCGTGTTTATCACACGAATTCCACCAATTCATGAGACGCTCTTCTCTGGGCTCTTGTCTGTGGTGGAAAATAAATGGATGAACATCGCCTATGTTTATGGAGTTACCTTGCATCACCTTTTCCTGTTCAATCGGAAAAAAACGTTTAACCTCCTGATCTGCGCCAAGAGGAAGCTGAAGCAGGGTCGTTAAATTAAACGGTACTCTTGCCAATGCTTTTTCTGTTTTACGAAATACCTGCTCGGCAAAAAGATTAACCAAAAAAATGTCTTTATAGATAAGTGCAATCAGAGCGAGGACATCTTTTATGCCAACTTGTGGACCTGATGATACCCGTGCAATCTGAAGTACATGTGCATCAATCATTTTTTTTATCACAAGCGGAGTGGGGGTAGCAAGATTCGATAATCGATAAGTGTTTTTAATTGTCCTCCACAACCCCTCTCCCCTCTCGATGCGAGCAATCATTCCCAGAGCAGTTGGGACATACCCATAAGCCGGAAAAAATTGCTTGAGTTCGCTTTCTTTATCAACATACAGCGCCCCATGAAGTAGAACGAAATTATTGTGAATCTCTACCTCCACTCCAAGCGATTGGTATGCACGCTCCACGGGACCCCCTCGTGCATAGAGAAAACGAAGTACATCGAGTGCGAGTGGGGAGCAATCGGAAAATGATTCTCCAACCCCATCGCGAGACAAATAATAAGCACTTTTTTCACGGAACTGTGCGTCAATTAGTTTATAGGTAACAAACGCATCGGTAGTGATTGTGGTAATAGGGCGAGACTGTAGGATGTACAATTTTCCACCCAGAAGCGCCCACTCAATATCTTGCGGCATATCAAAAAAATGCTCTATTTTCCGGGCAACAGTAAATAATTCACGCTGTCCGGGAAAATGTAGAGGGACCATTCGCGCATCATCATTCATATAGGTACGCGATACGCTTCCGCCCAGAGCGACTTCGACACCACCCCCTGCGTGCCACTCAATTACTGCATCTCTACCACCTAAGGGATTTCGCGTGAAGACAACGCCTGCGAATTCTGGTGCGACATACTCTTGAATAATCACTGAAAATGGATGCTCACGTGTTGCATGACCTTTCGTGTGTGCATCTTGTATCACCTGTGTGATTGCCGCGCCAACTGCTCCAAGGTCTACATCTATGACCGTCAAAAACTCTCCAGCATGTGACCCACTTTTTCCATCCTCTACAAATGCACTCGAGCGCACGGCATATTTTTTTGCTCCAATACTTTCTTGCAGTATTTGCAGAGATTTCTCTATTACCTCAGTAGTTTGTTCGTGCCAGAAAAATTGTGTTGCCGCCACTGCGGGGATTGCAACAAACCTTGGTATGCATACGCCCGCTTCCTCAAGTAGCGCGAGCGCAAGTGTCTTCGCACCAAATTCTTCGGCATGTGCGCGTACATAGTCGCTATTCTTAAAAAGAAGATCCTTGCTCAATAAATTACCTTCCATATTTATGATGATATCCGAACCCTCGCACTGGGGTTTTGAGCCCATTAGTTGTTATGGCACCCTCAACATAGCCCTCATCATCTTCGTCTGCAAAAGGTTGAGTGAGACGAAGAAGGATGCTATTTTCTCGACCAATCAGCTCGAAGCGGGCGGAAAATTCTACTGGGCCATTCTGGCTTGTAGTTCTCTCGGCTGACCCCGTAAACATCCGTCGCGTAGACCCATCCACGTCCTTTTGTAATCCCCAAAAATGAGTGGCATAACCCGTCACTCCACCTGGAACATCTGACTTATCAACGAGATAAAAATTTCCACCCACGTCCCAGAGAACAAGTTGTACGGTTTCGCTTTGAATCTTCCCTTCAGGGTCAAAAAAAATG
>JAYSSO010000037.1:0-11860 GCA_043720495.1 Candidatus Lloydbacteria bacterium
CAAAAAAATCCTTGCACTAGGACTGGATGAAGCGAGGAAGATTGGACTCACAGATGTGCGACTGACTGTATTTGAAGACAATGTCCCCTCACAAAAAATCATCGAAGCAAATGGTGGAATAATGATAGACAAACAATTAAACACCGAGAGAAATATCCCTGTGAGGTTGTATGAAATAAAATTATGAGCACTGAAGAAGTCACAGCAAATTAATGTACAAATCAAAGAGACAAAGAGCACTTTGTATTGAGAGATGCAGACATTTTCCCAGACGCGGAAGTTTCAGCGGGGGCGAAGTATGAGGATCGGCTCGCAGTAAAGGTGATTCTCTTTGATAAAGATCAAAATCTGGCACTTGTCGGCACCAAACACCGTTTCCTTCCTGGTGGTGGAGTAAATCCGCACGAGGGTGATGAAGATGCCGCGAGGCGCGAAATGCGCGAAGAAGTTGGGTGTGAAATAAAAATCATTCGTGAAATTGCCAAAACGGAAGAGTTCCGAGAAAAAATTAGTCGACATCAATACACACGGTTCCTTCTGGCCGAAGTTGCTGGAGAAAAAGGTGTACCCCAGATTACGCAATGCGATGAGCAAGGAATTGTCGTCGATTGGCACACACTAGACGAGGCCATCACCATTTTGGAAAAACAAAAAAGTGAAATCCCCTCCGAAGATTACAACGCCTGCTTCAATGTCCGCACTCACTTGGTGGCATTAAAAGAATTACAAAACTACACGACGAAGCTATGAAAAAGAAAAAAGGAATTGTAACTGTGCCACCAGCATTCTATCGATTATCCACGAAGGTGCTTGTCACAGACAAAATAGGGCACGTGCTCGTCATTGAGCGACCTGACGGGACGCGGGATTTGCCTGGCGGAGGAATCGAGCACGGTGAGGACATTCACGGCGCACTTCGGCGTGAAGTAAAAGAAGAAATTGGCGGAATTGTAAAAACTATTGAAAAGTATCCGACCTATGTGTGGATAGAAGAGAGGGATCATGAAGGATGACTTGCGGAAAATTTTTACGCCACCTTCTTGGCTTATCGAGCCACACTTCGCTCACTCAAACTTGAGTTTAATTCACGCGAGGCCGTTGGGTATCGCTTTGTGACCAAGAAGGAGCTCCAAAAACTCAAACTCTCCAGTACCATTCAAAAATTCGGAAAACTCTTTAATCCGAAAGATTTCGTATAAATAAAATTATGTTAACCCAGACGACCGTCCATGTTAACATAATTATTTTTTTCTTTGCTATTTTTCACTGATGAAGTAAGCATGGCAGGTGCCCGTACGGTTAACCATATGAGTGACAATGTGGGTACACAGTTCGAATTCGCTTGATCATAGCGACCGATAGGGTTAAGCGAATTTAAAATGAGGAGTGAAAAACAAAAAACACCGCAGTTGCGATGTTTTTTGTAAACCGATGCACCTCTTACTCCTTCGGTTTAATCGATGGAGTAAACTTTTGCGCAGGTGGTGCATCCTTTTGCGTAAAAAAGTTTGCGTCAGCTTTCTTAATTGAAAGATTGATGCGCCCCTTTTCATCTACTTCCTTCACGACAACGGGGACTTCCATTCCTTCTTTCACGTAGTCGCCCACCTTTTCAATGCGAAATGAGGCAATTTCCGAAACATGCACGAGTCCCTCTGCGCTGTGTCCAATTTTTACAAAAGCGCCAAAGTCCATGAGTCGCGTGACAACCCCCTTGAACATTTCTCCAGACACGTATTCGTGGGTCATCTCGGCGATGATATCGCGCGCTTTTTCCGCCGAGCCGTTCTTGCCGGTGCAGAATACTGTACCGTCGTCTTCAATGTCTATTTCTGCTCCTGACTGCTCACGGATCTCATTCACTGTTTTTCCACCTGAGCCGATAATCATACCGATCTGTTCAGGTTTTATTTTAATAACTACAATCTTTGGAGCGCGAGGAGAAATATCTGCACGAGGTTCCCCAATCGCTGTCTTCATTGCTTCAAGAATTGTGAGGCGTGCCGCTTTTGCTTTTGCGAACGCTTCCTTGAGTATCGGAAGTGGGATGCCTCCAATTTTCACATCCATCTGAATTGCAGTCACACCATTTTTTGTCCCCGCAACCTTAAAGTCCATATCACCATGATGATCTTCCGGTCCTTGGATGTCGGTAAGTACTTTGTACTTTGTTGCAGATTCCATCATGAGTCCAGAAGCAATTCCTGCAACAGGGTTCGTGATGGGCACACCTGCATCCATAAGAGCGAGGGTTGACCCACAGACTGATGCCATCGAGGTTGAGCCATTAGACGCCATTGATTCTGAGACGATGCGGATAGTGTACGGGAAAGCTTCTTTCTCGGGGAGTACTGGTACAAGTGCCTTCTCCGCAAGTGCACCATGGCCAATAGCACGGCGATTCATTCCCCCCATGCGCCCGGTTTCTCCTGAAGAAAAGGGAGGAAAGTTATAGTGATGCATGTAGCGTTTCTTGCCCTGCACTTCCATACCTTCTACAATTTGTGAATCCTGTGGGCCACCCAAGGTGAGGACAGAAAGTACGTGTGTCCCTCCCCGATAGAAAATCCCCGTCCCGTGGAGTACGGGTGACACACCACCGGCCTCGGCAAAGAGTGGGCGCACATCATCAAATCCACGACCGTCTGGTCGCTTGCCTTCATTGATGGCTTTCGTGTGCAAGAGGTCGTTCACCATGTCGTCAAAATAACTTTCAGCAAGTTTTTCGCTCATTCCCTCAACTTCTTTTACATATCCAAGCCATTCCTCCTGAAGTGCGTATTCACTTTTGCGACCCGCCTCACCCCAAATAGTTGCTTCAAATTTCGGCGCAATTTTTTCTTTAAACAATGCTTTGATGTCGTCGCCAACTTCGTCGAGCACAATGACGCGCTTTGACTTCCCCCGCTTGGCAACAATTTCTTTTTGGAATTTTTGTAGTTTCTCGATTTGCTCACTCGCATACGCAAGGCCCTCCATTACCGCATCTTCGGGAATTTCCTTGCCACCCATCTCGATCATGTTCACATTCCCATCTTTTCCGCAGACCACAAGTTCACAGTCGCCCTCAACTACTTCCGTCCCGTCTTGAATGCGGAAAACGGGAAGTGTAACCCAGTTCCCATTTTGTCTTGCAACGCGAATTGCCGATACTGGCCCGTTAAATGGGATGTCTGATGTCGCAAGTGCAATGGATGCGCCGTTGACGGCGAGTATGTCCGGCTCGTTGTCGTCGATTGCGAGTACGGTGATCACCACCTGTACATCGTAGCGAATGCGTCCATCAAAAAGTGGTCGGATAGTCCGATCGATGATGCGTCCTGAAAGCACCGCCGCGTCTGACGGCCTTCCTTCTCGGCGCATGAAGCGACTACCGAGGATTTGCCCCGCTGCATAAAAGCGCTCCTCATAATCCACCGTGAGCGGAAAGAAGTCCCCCCCCTCACGCTTTTTGTTCGACATGACCGTCGTCGCGAGTATCACGGTATTGCCGTAGCGTATCATTACTGAGCCATGTGCTTGGTCTGCCAAGTCATTAAACTCCGCCGAGAGCATTTTGCCCCCAATCTCGATCTCAAATGTTTCCTTTTTCATATAAAAAATCAGTTATTAGTATCTAGCTACTAGTGGCAAGATACTAATGACTGCACTAAGGTGCCAACCAGATTCTCGCATTGAAAGTATTCAATTTGATGATCCGGATGCCACCGCTATTAATAGAGTCACTCTACCAAAATTTAGCAAAAACAAAAGCCCCCAAGTGGGGGGGCGTTTGGGTCGCTGACTATTAGTGCTAGAGCGAAACCGCTCGTCTTCCTGGGCGAGGGTTGTCGCCTCCGTCTCGGCCATTTCGTCCGTTTCCTCGAGGCGCATTTCTGCGCTTCTCTTTAAATCCCATGAGATAGGCCCCCGGGTTGTCAGAGAGATCAAAAAAGTCATCCGCAGTCTCACGAAGTTTTGATGAAGCAGATTTACCGAAAGCGATAACTTCTACCTGAATACCCATGTTTATTTGGAGATATTTTACGAGTGGCTCAAAATCGCCGTCTCCTGATGCTATGATGATGGCGTCCAGTTTGGGCGCGAGTGTAATGGCGTCTACTGCAAGACCAACATCCCAATCCCCCTTCTTCGCCCCCCCCCAAAATTCTTGAAGCTCCTTGGAGCGTGTTTCGATACCGATTTTTCCGAGCGCATCAAAGAAGCCTTGCTCGACTCCTTCTTTCGTTGAGATGACATAAGCCATCGCCCGAATAAGTTTCCGGCCAGCAACTGCATCGTTTAAAATATTACTAAAATTGACTCGCGCATCATCATAAAGATTTTTTGCGCTGTGATAAAGATTTTGCGTATCAATGAAGACACCAACGCGCTGGTCCTTGTGTTTTATTACTGCCATAAAGGGGGACAATCATCAAATTTTGACGAACTTCTTCGTTGACTTCGCCGTGTGGTCCGGGAGACATGCTCAAAGTATGCCTACCCAGACACACACGACTCGTCGTCTCGAATTTCATTCAAAATTTGACGATTGCTGAGATTAAAAAATAATTGAACGTTTATAAAAAAATTGCGAACAGATATAAAAAGCAAACCGCCCCTATATGAAATTTTACCTTAAACACTACAATGCGCTATTGGTGCGCATTGTGAGTTACTTGATGCCGAGTTTTTTTACTAAGGAATTGTACTTCGACTCACTCTTCTTCTTCAAATACTTCAAGTGTGAACGTCGGTCAGAAACCATTTTGAGTAAGCCACGGCGCGAGTGGTGATCCTTCTTGTTATCCTTTAAGTGCACGGCTAGCTCATTGATCTTTTGGCTTAAAATTGCGACCTGAACCTCGGGGCTACCCGTGTCTCCAGTGTGTCGCTGAGTTTTAGCCATAACGACCTGCTTTTTCTTTGCTGTTAACATGGCGTGTATCGTAGCACACAGCGTGACTATGCGCAAGGCCCCCTTTGCTTGCTTGATTTCATCAAGATTTACGTGGAGAAATTTCAGGGGGAGCACCGTCGGTAAAAAAAGATTCATAGGGAGTGTCAATTTCGATTCCCTGGTCCTTAAGCTGGCTCATAAGGACTGCGGATGTTTTTTCAACGAGTTCGGCGTCGACAGCAGTTGAAGTATTACCTGAGCCAACAAAATGACTCGTTACAGCAAGGTGGTTCTTGCGAAATGCGTCAAAAGTAAACGTTGGAATGATAAGTGGTTCGTCAGCCATTGAAGTCTTCATTTTTATACGTTTCCGCTTGGTGAAGGGAGTTCCATTTTTCTCGCGCTTCAGGTGGCAAATCGTCAGCCGAAGAAAAAAATACATCACTACTTTTTTCGCCGCCAAATTGATTTTGCTCCCAGTTTTGTAATTTTATCCGTGCTTCAATGGCACCCGAGCTCACCGCAGGGTCAGTGTCAATTTGCTCCAGCTCGCCCTCAATACGTTGCGGCACAATTACTTGTTCTGTATTCGATTCGAAACTCATAGATGATTGATGCACTTATCGTATCATCAGCCAGACATTTGTTCAACAGTTATGCACAGTGATTTTCAAAGTGCACAGCTCTTTTTTGAGATACGCAAATGCTGAGCAGGCGGTATATAATAGAGCAATGGACCTTTATGAATTGAAACAGCGTTTTTTGGAGTATACCGAGATAGAAAAAGGACGAAGCATAAAAACTGTTGAAAATTATGATCGCTATATCACGCGATTTCTTTTGCACACCAAATTAAAGAATCCCAAAGACATTAACTATGAAATAGTCCGCGAATACCGCATTTGGCTTAATCGTCAACCGGCAAAAGAGGCAAGGCGCGGAGTTTCCGAGGTCACACTCAAGCGTAAAACGCAGAACTATTATCTTATTGCACTTCGCGCATTCCTTAAATACATGGCTAGACAAGGAATTCCCGTCATGTCTCCTGAAAACATCGAATTAGCCAAAGTCTCAGAAAGAGAACTCGATCTTATTTCCACTGCAGATCTGAATCGCCTCCTTGCTGCACCAAACGAAAGTACACTCATGTCACTTCGTGATAGGGCAATTTTAGAGCTACTTTTCTCCACTGGCTTACGTGTCTCAGAGTTGTGTGGGCTTTCGCGTGACCTTGATCTCTCGCGTGATGAGTTTTCGGTTCGTGGAAAGGGGGAGAAGGTTCGCGTTGTCTTTTTGTCCGATACAGCGAAGGAAGCGATTAAAGCATATCTTGATAAAAGGACAGATGTCGATGATGCCCTTTTTGTCCGAGTTGGACGGAGCGGAGACGAAAATGAAAAAAAAGAAGAACTCCGCCTCACTTCCCGCTCCGTGGAACGCATCGTGAAACATTATGCAGTGCAGTGCGGCATATCTAAAACGGTGACTCCTCATGTTATTCGTCACAGCTTTGCAACCGACCTCCTTGAGAATGGTGCAGATATTCGTTCTGTGCAGGCACTGCTCGGACATGCAAGCATTGTGACAACGCAAATATACACTCACGTGACCGATAATAAGCTCCGTGAGGTACATAAACAGTTTCACGACAAGCGTCGCAAATAAAGAACCGCTCCGCATGTGTTGTTCCGTGAAACATCACTGACCTGTTTTACGTGAAACAAAAATCCGCCAACGGCGGAAATACATTATCCTCTTCCTCTTCCCGAACCTGATGCGGCGAGCGAGTTGGATGGATCAAATTTTCTGTAGTACATTTTCGCCCAGCAGAACCCCTTACTAAAAAGTGGGCGAAAATGCGTTGTGATGTCGGTGCGTGCATTGTGCGCGAGTCCATATCGGAAACCTTGCTCAAAACGATCTGGGTAAGTACACCGTGGGATATTCACCCCAAGGGTTGAGAGGTCAATCGTAAGGGCAACATTTTTAAGTTGTTGAATGGAGATACCTGGGGGTAAGCAAAATGCGTCGCGCACCTCCCTGCTTGGAAGGTGGGGGTTGAACGCCCCCTGCCCCAGTTCCTCCGGATTTCTTCGTAATACGACCACCTTCTCACTATACTTGCTCTTGGTCATGCCGTGCTCCAATGTTCTTCCTTTTTCATTTTACATGCTTAGCGTATGCATACAAATATGACCAATCAGTTATACTGTGGATATGAAATATGTTTCATGGAACGTAAATGGGCTACGCGCCGCACACAAGAAAGGCTTTTTGGAATGGTTCTATGAGACAAGTCCAGACGTCTTGGGCCTGCAGGAGACGAAAGCAGAGGCAATTCAATTGCCTGAAGAAGTGCGAAGTCCACGTGGGTACTTTGCATATTTTTCTCATTCTAAAGGACGCAAGGGTTACAGTGGCGTTGCACTTTATTCAAAGACAAAGCCAGACAAAGTTGAGTACGGTATTGGTATCCCCGGTTTTGACGATGAGGGTCGCGTTGTTATAGGACATTTCGGATATCTTGTATTTTTAAATGTATATTTCCCAAATGGAGGGGGTGGGCCAGTCCGACTACAATATAAACTTGAGTTTTACGATGCGTTCCTTCTGTTTGTCGAAAAATTACGCAAACAAGGCAAAGAGGTAATATTTTGCGGCGATGTGAATACTGCTCATGAGGAGATTGATCTGGCTCGCCCCAAAGCAAATGAGCAGAACACCGGATTTCTACCGGAGGAACGCGCTTGGATAGATGAACTCATTAATCACGGATATGTTGATACGTTTCGACATTTCTATCCCAGGAAAGTAGAGGCGTATAGTTACTGGGATATGAAAACCGCCGCACGTGAACGCAATGTTGGTTGGCGCATCGATTATTTTTTTGTCGCCCCAGAACTTGTTTCAAAAATAAAATCTGCCGGCATCTCCGAAAATGTATACGGCTCCGATCATTGTCCCGTTTGGCTAGTGATGAAATAGTCATAGTCTGGAATAAAAAAATCCGCACCATGCTGGTGCGGATGAAGACGACTGCTAGTCTTGTTGGATGAGGGGAATGAAGTTCTCGATCCACGGCGAGCTTTGGTAAACACTTCGCGCGAGTGGGAGCGTGCGCTGAATCATCTTATTGATGTATTCCGGCAAGGTGTTGCCAAAGAGATCAGACATCGTTATGATGCCGGTAACAATGGCAAGGCGCTGTGTTTGTGGAAGTATGTTGCGCATGCCACGCTCTGGTCGGACAAGGAGTTCTTCCGGCGAGAGAACGCGTCGGTCGCCAACCTCGCCGTCTCTGGCGCGAAACGTACAAAGCCGCTCGTCGATTATCCCTGCAAAGTACGCGTCGACACAGATTTTTCCGTTGATGCGTTTAACCTCACGAGAGTCTTTCTCGGTGATAGTGCGCACACCCACGAGCATCACACGTTCTTGCTTCAGTACCAACCCAAGCTCCGCTTCGACTTCGCGGATGAGACAGTCCATGACTGATTCTTCAGCAGGCTTGTCCTCGCCAGTGCGAAACTCGTCGAGAAATGCTTCGAGTCGACCGCCACCAAGTGTGTTTCGGGATTTGGAGTCTGAGCGAATGTCCTCACCACAGACAATCCCTGCGTCTTCACCGAGTGGGCCACCGGAAATTTCTCTTCCGATCAGCATCACTCTCGTCGAGGTTGCGAGATACATCTCGCTTCCACCGTTACCATCCGATACGATCACGGACTCGATGGGGATTTCAGATTCCTTGTCCTTTTCCGCGTCGTAGAGTCGTCCGAGTTTGTAGCCTTCGCTGACTAGAAATGCTGTATTGCGGTCCATCCGAATCTCCTAGGAAGTTGAGTATTGGTGGCTTAAATTTCACAATGAGCCTACCCCCACTATACACATTTTATGCATTTTGTCAAACATTGGAAACTTGCATATTTTGTAAAGTCGTCATATAATACAAAAAGTAATACAGGCGTCTCCCCCAGCCTTTTTTGGGGGTATTCTTTGAATGAAAGAGGAATGAACCATGAACAATGGAACAGACCAAAAAGACCGTAGACCGACCCCGCAACAACTGCGGGAAATCATGGGGCAAACGCAAGGCACGGTCGCCGAAATAGTCGCGACGTATTATGCGTCAACGACTTTCGACGAGCTCCAAGCTCTGCTTGCGGGTGGTGCTTACAACTTCCGCAAATCCATTGCGCGTCAGCTCTCTCCGATCTTCAGCACAGAGGACGACCCCCACCGAGCACAACGCGCCCTCTGGGAGAAGTACTTCCGCGAATACTTCGACATGCGTGTCGACCTGAGCCAGGTGCGCGTCCCCGCGAAGCCCGAAGGTGGCAAGTGGCGCCTGATTGCAGTTGCAAAAGGCCAAACAATGAATCATGCGGTGGCGATGTACAAAAAAGTGCTTCTCGCAAACGATTCGCAGTGGAATCTCTGGAAGTACGTCGATGACCTCGACGTCGTGGTGATGAAGAACGTCCGTACATCAGCCGAATCCTACTTCATCTGGGCACGTGATGAACCGGAGCCAGACAAGGGATATGTCGGCAAATCTACGGAGGTGGCTGACCCTGATATGCAGATCGGCGAGACGCTTCTCGAGCGATTCAACCACGGAATAGCCCACTTCGTCGAAACCAAGAAGCATCTCGATGGTGGTGGTGTCACTCTGTGTACCGGTTCTCGCGATGCGGTTGGCCGTGTGCCCTACATGGACTGGTACCCCGGCAATCGGAAGTTGAGCGTGTTCAGGTGCAGCGTGCGGGATGCCAACCCGAGGTATGGTCTTCGCCAAGCAGTTTCCTGACCCTTTTTTCTTTTATCTTTTTTTCTCGTGCGCCTGTTCCGACAGGCGCACTTTTTGTTGTACAATGACCTTGGCTGTAAAGTTGGTCCTCATTCTTGAGAATGACAATTTGCCAATCAATGAAACTGCCTGTGCATGCTTTCGTATAGTATTTCAATCTCAGCATCATTCGGCACATTACCAAGATCAACCGTTGTTCAAAATAACAAAGCGTTATTTAACATTGTATTTTTTCCGTATCGCGCCCACCTCCCCTTCTTCCTTTTCTTCTTTTTTCTCTTTGCCCACTTCGCCGAGTTTTTCAAGTTCTTTACTGTCGAGTGTGATGAGTTCTTTTGCGCGCCCCTCGAGATATTCTGCAGTATTTTTTTCTGGGTCGTCGAGCACCTCATTAAAGAGTGCATGGAGTATGGAGCCAATTTCACGACCCGGCTTAATTCCAAGCACCTCCATGATTTTTGCTCCATCAATCTTGAGCATTCCTACGGACACGGGTGCGCGCATCGCCTCTTCGATCATTGAATGATATTTGCGTAGTCGATACGGAGTCTCCTTTGGTCTTCCCATGCCGATGCGGTCACATGCACGCACATTCATGAGATCCCATACGAGCTCTGGCCCTACGTTTGCGACAATTCGCCTGACTGCCGAAAGAGTAATTTTTTCAATGTCCGAAAAAAACAAATGATAGCGTACAAGTGTAGATACATCTTCAACAAATTTTTTCGGAAATCGTAGTCGTTCAAGAATTTTTGTTGCCATTCGTCCCCCGACTACATCATGACCGTAAAATGTCCAATCCTTTTTCTCATCGGACCATTTGCGCGTGTGTGGCTTGGCAACATCATGAAGCAGTGCGGCGATGCGCACGTGCAGTGGCCACCCCCTCTCCTTTGAATGCTCTAGCGCGCGCAAGTTGTGCTCCCACACTTCATAAATGTGATCACCATTTTGCTCACAGCCGAGCCCCGCTTCAAGTTCAGGAATAATATATTTTAATACCCCAGTTCGGTTGAGGAGAATAATTCCCTCCATCGGTCGCTCCGACATAATAATTTTGATGAACTCATCGCGAATCCGCTCCCCTGCAATCTGCTCGAGTCGCTCTGCGTACAGAACAATTGCACTCATGGTTCCCATCTCAATTGCAAATCCTAGTTCTGCGCCAAATCGTACTGCACGCATGACACGTAGTGCATCCTCATGAAATCTATCAGCGGGTTTTCCAACCGTTTTGATAAGGTGCCGTTCGATGTCTCCCTCACCATCATATGGATCAACAATCTCTTTTTTAGAAACGCTGTACGCTACTGCATTCATGGTGAAATCGCGTCGTAGCAAATCATCTTCGAGTTTGCCGGAAAATGTGACTTCATCCGGGTGACGGAAATTTGAATATGTTGTTTCTTTGCGATATGGTGTCACCTCGACGACGCGTAGCGAGCCCCTCTCAAGGTCGCCCTCAGCAATGTCTTCATTCACAACTCCAACGGTGCCGTAATTATTTTCATAAAAAGTTTTTGGAAACAGCGCAATTATTTCATCAGGCTTTGCATTTGTCGTCACATCCCAGTCCTTAGGCATAACTCCACGATACAGATCGCGCACACAACCACCCACGAGGTATGCTTCAAAGCCCGCACTTTCAAGAGTTTCAGCAATCTGTGATATTTCCTGCGGTATATTAAATTCCCTCTTCATTAGATTACCCTATCAATTTTTTTGCTAATTTGCGAGCCGAGTTGTATAGTTCAATTTACAGAAAATAGACAAATGCTCTCGTAGTGAAATGGATATCACAACGGTCTTCGAAACCGTTATTTCAAGTTCGAATCTTGACGGGAGCACAAATCAGACACAAAACCTTCCCTGCGGAAGGTTTTGTGCTATTTGTGAGATCAGGGGTTGCTCTTGGGTAAATACTGACGATTGTGCGGGCAGGGAGAATCGAACTCCCATCTTAACCTTGGCAAGGTCATGTTCTACCATTAAACCATGCCCGCAGTGACGAATGTGAACATCTTATAGGAAATTACTAATTAATTCAACCAGCACTCCAGCTGGAAAGGTGTTATTCAGTAGACTTGCTCCCCAATAAGAAAAATGAGAAAATAAGTGAATGAACATCACCAAACTTGCCCATGATCCCCGCGCTATTAAAGCGCTCACGG
>JAYSSO010000038.1:0-1805 GCA_043720495.1 Candidatus Lloydbacteria bacterium
GTGTACGCGTACACTTCTTTCGTTTACTCCACATGACTATTAAATTACCGACATGAAATTTCTCTTAGCAACAAAACAGGAAATGACGCAGTACTTCTCACCAGATGGGAAGTGTGTTGCGGCTACCTTGCTGTCTGCCGGCCCTGTCACCGTCACCCTCGTCCGCACCAAAGAGCGCGACGGGTATGAAGCGGTACAGTTTGGATTCGGAACGCAACTGCCAAAACGCGTCAACAAACCACAACTCGGCGCTCTCAAGGAGCTCGGTGTATTCCGCTACATGCGCGAATATCGCCCAGAAGGAGACAAGACAGATGCCGATGGCACAGAAGGATTGAAAGCAGGCGACAAAATAACCGTTGAGGCATTTGCCCCAGGCGACGATGTCGAGGTATCAGGCACCTCCAAAGGAAAGGGTTTCCAGGGTGTCGTGAAGCGCCACGGTTTTCACGGTGGACCTCGCTCGCACGGTCAGAAGCATTCTGAGCGCGAGCCAGGTTCTATCGGAGCTACCGGCCCACAGCGCGTCGTCCCAGGCACACGCATGGCAGGACGCATGGGAAGTGATCGTGTGACCGTGAAAGGTCTCAAGATTCTGGCTATCGACAAGGTCAACAACTTACTTCTCGTATCGGGAGCAATTCCGGGTCGACGCGGGACATTGATTGAAATTAAGGGCTACCCAGCCGGCACAAAATAGGCTTATGACAAAAGAAACAACAGTTAAGAAAGTAGTTGCAAAGAAAGTCATCAACCTTGAGGCCAATGTGTATTCAAGCGATGCAAAGAAGTCTGGTACAGTAGCGCTACCTGAAAAAGTGTTTGCACAGAAGTGGAACGCTGACCTTGTGCACCAGGTAGTCATTGCAATGCAGGCAAATGCACGCCAGCCAATTGCTCACACCAAGGACCGGTCTGAAGTTCGTGGAGGTGGACGCAAGCCATGGAAGCAGAAGGGAACAGGTCGTGCTCGTCACGGTTCATCACGTTCTCCGATTTGGCGCCACGGTGGAGTCACTCACGGTCCACGAAACGACAAGGACTATTCACAGAAGATCAACAAGAAAATGCGCGTCGCCGCACTCTTTGTGGTGCTTTCAAAGAAATACGCAGATGGTCAATTGCTTTTTATGAACAACCTCGCACTCAAGGAGCCAAAGACCAAACTCGCTCGCGAAATGCTTACGTCGTGGGGCAACATCGAAGGATTCGCACCACTCGCAACTCGTCGCAAGAACGCACTCTATGTCATTACGCCAAAGGCGGATTCCGCAGTCAAAAAGTCATTCCAAAACATGGGCAACGTGCTCATTGGAACGATGGGTGCTATCAATCCGGTCGACCTCTTGAGCTATCGCTATGTGCTCTTCACGAATCCCGAGGAGACCATGAAGCTTATGGAAGCTAAAATGAAATAATATGGCACTCTTCAACAAAAAACCCAGCACAAAGGAAGTAGAAAAAAAGGCCACGAAAGTGGAGAAGACCGCAAAGCCGGAAAAGGTGGCAAAGACTGTTAGTACCGCCCCTGTAGTCGCAAAGCAGGTCAAGGAATCAGGAAAACCCGGACGCACTGGTGGACTCGAGCTCAACATGGTCTTGCTCCGTCCCCACATCACTGAAAAGGCCACAACGCTTTCCGAAAAGAATGTCTATGCATTTGAAATTGCTTTCAAGGCAAACAAGATGCAGGTCAAGGAGGCAATTCACAAGTTCTACAAAGTGACGCCCGTCAAAGTGGCAATCATCATGGGAACGCCGAAGCTTATGAAGAATCCCCGCACTGGTCGAATGCAGGTGAAAAA
>JAYSSO010000039.1:0-4316 GCA_043720495.1 Candidatus Lloydbacteria bacterium
GGGATTGTGGAACTATCACTTGAGCTACGGGACTTAAAAAACACACCGAGGAGTGTGTTTTTTAACGGGTGGGTGTTATTGGGGAGCAAGTCTATTGTACCATTTCTGCATTTCCTTGATAAATTGGACTCTTCTGCTATGGTAATCAAGGATGTTTTGAGGAGAACTCATGGGCACGCCAGACTATCTTTCGATCAACAAACTTGTGGAGCTAATTGACGAGCCAAATCGACTCGCATGCAAATGCATTCTCTCGGACAATCGCAGACTTTTTGAGGAAGCTCGCGGCTCGACGCACAATCACCAAACCTGGCCTGGTGGGTACATCGACCACGTCACTGATGGGATGAATTACGGGCGACACCTCTACGCACTAGAGGTGAGCCTTGGGAGACCTGTGCCATACTCTCTCTCCGATGTGCTCTTGATCTTTTTTCTGCACGATCTCGAAAAACCTTGGCGAATTCTCGTTGATTCTTCCGGACGCGCCTCAAACAAGTCGGGGCTTGACTCAAAGTCAGCCTTCAAAGCTTTTCGCGAGGACAAACTCCGTGAATACGGAATAACGCTTACTGGAGCGCAGATGAATGCGCTCACTTATATTGAAGGCGAAGGTAACAACTATCTTTCATCAGAGCGGATCATGAACGAGCTTGCCGGATTCTGCCACATGGTCGACGTTTGGTCTGCGCGAGTAAGACACAACTACCCGAAGGAAACGGGGTCAGACGAATCAACAACCCCCAGCAAGCTGAGGGGGTATGGGAGGACGTGAGCGTCAATGCCACAGCGTAAGCTGCGTGGTAGGCGTCGTCGTCTTTCCTTGGTTTGCCACATATCGCTCCACGGTTGCCCAGTCACCACGTGTACCGACCGTGCTCATGAAATATCCATCAGTCCAGAACTCTCCTCCCCAGAGTTCTTTTTTTAATTCAGGAAATCTCCGGAAGATTTCACGTGCAGTGATACTTTTGAATATCTGGACGAACTTCGCGCCACTGAGTTTTGGATGAAACGATGCGAGGATGTGAATATGATCGCCATCGGTGCCAATGCGCTCGAACTGCACTTCGTAGCGTTCGGCTATTGCACCGGCGATTTCCTGAATCGTCGCGGTGATGTGTGGGTATAACAGTGCTTTGCGATATTTGACGGGAAAGACGACGTGGTAGTGCGTATCGTATGCGCAGTGTTTTCCTTTCGTGACGCTCATGACTTCATCTTATCTGGGAAACCGAGGGTTTCCCAGACCCTTCCTACACGGAGCCCCCCAGCAGAGCTGGGGGGTAAATGCTTCGCTAATGGACCGGTGCAGGGCGATTTCGGACTTCGTAAACGGCACAAGAAGACACCAGTCTTCTTTTTTTATTCCCCCGACATATCCAACAGCATCATTAAGGATTGTTTGCAGTGCGCAAGATAACGTCTCGAAATCTTCTTGAAAAATATGCAGTTTTTTGCTATAATACAAAAATGCAAACGCTTGAAAAGGTAAATCTTTTTTGGGATGTGGACCACTCCACGCTCGATGTCACAAAACATCGTCGTTTTATTATTGAGCGAATCCTCGGAAGGGGCGACGTCGACGATCTCGCATGGGCAAAGGCTACGTATGGAGACGACCAAGTGAAAGAAGTCGTCTGCCTAG
Source organism: Candidatus Lloydbacteria bacterium (assembly GCA_043720495.1). Taxonomy (GTDB): domain Bacteria; phylum Patescibacteriota; class Minisyncoccia; order Phycocordibacterales; family UBA6899; genus MHLP01. The sequence continues at coordinate 1,649 of JAYSSO010000039.1, forward strand.
CGCGCTCGCTAGATTCCCGCTCACTTAACTTTTGGCAACTTTATTTTTCACTTGCACCATCTATATGCATACCGAGATCCTCGCAGAGGACACAAGGCGCGTTCTGGACAAAATAAGAGCGACGGGTGTTCTCTCCGATTTTTACATGGTCGGAGGAACCGCACTCGCACTCCACTATGGGCATAGAAAATCTATCGATTTGGATTTTTTTTCGCCGAAAGATTTTTCACTGTTACATCTCAAGAAGTCTATCTCTCAGCTTGGAAACTACACCCTAGAAAATGAAGAGCCCGGAACACTCGATGGTATTCTTGATCAGGTGAAGCTTACTTTTTTGCGCTACGAGTATCCGCTCTTATTTCCACTCATATCCTACGAAAATATTCTACTTGCTGATGCGCGAGATATTGGGTGCATGAAACTCGACGCTATCTCCTCACGTGGAAGCCGCAAGGATTTCATAGATCTTTTTGTCCTCCTCGATAACCATACACTTGCGGAGCTTTTTGAACTTTTTAAGAAGAAATATTCAGGTATCCAATACAACAAACTCCATATAATCAAAAGTCTTTCCTATTTTGAGGACGCCGAAGAAGAGCCCATGCCCATCATGCTTCGCAACATTTCTTGGGAAGCGGTCAAAGAAAAAATCACCAAAGAAGCTCGCGCACTTGTGGTTTGATTTTCACTTATTCCCCCGCCATCTCCCACAGCATCATGAAGAATTGTTTGTAATTTTCTGCGACGACGGGAGACTTCACCACGTAGACAAGTGGTGGATTAAGAAATGTATAAAAAGAAACTGAGTCCTTCCGCACAAGCATGTGCGTCTTCCCTTTTGGCAGCTTCTTCATAAATCGATATTCCTGATTTTCAAATTTTCCAATATATTTCGCATAAGAAGGGCGCTCGTCTTCAGTACCTAAATATTTCACTCGTATTTTCTTTTTCTCCTTGATATCCAAATACTCATTGAGCTGTCCATCCATTAGTTCTCCAAACGAGGTCGACGCTCCTCCAATGATACATTCTTCGTCTCCGTCCTCAGCGCAAAGTGCAACATGAAGTTCATATTCTTGGATTGCGCGAGTACCCTGCAACACTTCAAATTCTTGCTCGTTACCGATATTACTTATTGCATTTAAATCGCGTGCGAGATCGCCGGCCATGAGAGCTCGTTTTCTGCCAATCTTTTCGATCTCAGACGGCGGTCTAGCCTTATATCTATTTTGTTTACCATGAGGCACTTCATCCACAAGTCCGAGTTCAATAAGCCGAGGGATGGCTAAATATACGTATTGCCTATGGAGTCCCGTTGACTGGGCGATCTTGGAGCCCCCGGCATCCGTTCCTTTCTCCAGCAAGTACACGTAAATTTTCGCTTCAGACACGCTGAACCCAAATGATGTGAGGCGTACAATGAGTGGACTTGCTTCAACTTCCTTTTGTGGCTGTTTTTTATCCGTCATGAAAGTAATTACAGTATATAAAATTATACATATTTTACAATGTTTATTGTCACAAATAAGTGACATAATATTAATTGACAATTGTGTATTTTTCTGCCAAAATGATACCAGAAGATTCAGAAAGCAAACTTGCGGCAAATGCCAAAGGCTACTGGATCAGTTCATTGACTGGAGACGTTCATGATAATACTCATCGGCTGTTCTTTGTACCTAGGGTTGGTAATGTACACCGTTGATTGCATCAAGGAAAAACAGAAGGTAAGCGGACTCAGAGCTATATTCCTATTCTGGACTGTCACCTCTGGGTCGTGCGCAATTGCACTGTCGCTTTCGCTATTAGTTGGCGCCTCCGACATCGCACATTGGATATTCCTTTTTGCAATGCTCAACACTCTGATATCCGCTATGGGTGCGTTCGTGGAGGGTTTGTGGAATGCGTTAGATAACTAGAAAATCCAATTCGAATAATGTCCGACGAGTGGAGAGACTGTCGATACAAAGCGCAGTGTTGTAGTAATCACGAGTAGACGCTCCACAATTCGGGTCTGGGGAAGCAATGCTTCCCCACTTTATCAAGTTCATCACCCGTGAAACTAGGGCGGTGGTGGACTCGTAGAGAGAGGCTCTTTGAGATATCTACTCAGGTCTTAGGATTGAGTGAGTTACGTTTAGCTCGTTCAATCCTAAGACCTAGGCTCACCCCGCGATCGGCCCTGTGGGTTGAACGGAGGTGTGAGGAGACGTCATGCTCACCAACCAACAAATGACTTGTCTAGCTAACCTGTTCGAAGAGGAGGTGAAGGAGAGCGTACTTTCACTTGAGGATCAGCGTCGATGGGATTCTTTCAACAGGTCTGTGGAAAGAACCGTGGAGTCAGCTCGGAGACTGGCTGAGGTCTGTCGGGAGGAGCGACAGAAGATGGATGAATGGAGAAGGAAAAATGGTCAATAACCAGATCGACCGCACACTTAGCCCACGCGGAATACAAAACGGGCTCAACAGCTGCACATACCATTGTGCAGCTTATTTATTATTTCTAATTGGTGCGTTGGTGCGGGACGGGAGAATCGGTCACGGATAATTTCTTCGTCGCCACTCAGAAATTTCCGCTACCCCGACTCGCGGCCTCGCCTGCTAGCTCGGCACCCGCTCCGTCTTTCGATTCTCCCGTCCCGCTGCAAAAACCAGAGAAACCAGA
>JAYSSO010000040.1:0-1777 GCA_043720495.1 Candidatus Lloydbacteria bacterium
CCGAAGGCACGCCCATTCTGTTTGCCCTGATTTTGCGGGGGAATTCAAAAATGCAGGCGCGCTTGCGCGCACTGTTTTTTCCGAAAGGAGGAGGTTCGAAATTAGAAGCGATTGCAACAGAGTATTTGCTTTGATACAAAAAGAATTTTTGGTACAATAACAGTGCAATCAATCTGGGTGTTTTTATATGTTCGGGCTTAAAAAGCCGTCTTGGACAGTTTAGGTTCACCTAGATTGATTGCACCAAGGCGGCTTTTTGAGTGTCTATTTATCAACTAACTTTTATACCTATGTCACGGCAAAAATTCTTTTTGTATGCTCGCAAGTCCACTGATGTCGAGGACAAGCAGGTGTTATCTATCGAAGCACAGCTCACCGAATTGCGGGAGTATGCCAAGCGAGAAAATATCGAAATTTCCGCCGAATTCATAGAAAAACAATCTGCGAAAGTTCCAGGGCGTCCTATTTTTAATAAACTGTTGAACGATATTGAGAAATTCGGCGGAAGTATTCTCGCATGGCATCCTGATAGACTTGCCCGCAATTCGGTGGACGGAGGTCGGGTGATTTATCTCCTCGACACAGGGAAACTTGCGAGTCTAAAGTTCCCGACTTTCTGGTGTGATAGCACTTCACAAGGTAAGTTCATGTTAAATATGGCTTTCGGACAAAGCAAATACTATGTAGATTCTCTTTCCGAGAACACGAAGCGTGGACTTCGCCAAAAAGTGCGAAATGGTGACTTCCCAAGCCAAGCGCCTGTGGGGTATATCAACGATTCTCGTACTAAAAGTATCGTAGTGGATAAAAAGAAGTCTCGTGTCATCCGCTTGGCTTTTGAAAGATATGTCAAAGGTGGAGAGAGGCTGGAAGATATTGCAAACTTTTTGGCGAAGAACGGAATATCTTCGCGTTCTGGAAAGAGCATGTCCAAATCCCGTGCGACATTTATCCTCGGGAATCCCTTCTATATTGGTTTATTCAAATATGGTGGTGAGCGCCACGAAGGAAGGTACGAGCCAATCATTTCAAAGAAACTGTTTGATGAAGCACAGGAAATGTTGAAACTTCGTGGACAACCCGAGCGCAAAGCGAAGAATGAACCTCAACCTTTTTGCGGACTCATTTCCTGTGCTTCATGCGGAATGATGATAACTGGCGAACACAAATTCAAACGGCAGAAGAATGGCAATGTCCACGAGTACACATACTATCGGTGTACCAAGAAGCGCAAGGATTTCCATTGCCCCGAATCTGCCGTTCGAGAAAAGGAAATGGATCGCCAGTTATCATCACTCATCACATCAGTTTCTTTGCCCAAAGACTGGGCGGAGGAACTGAACCGTATGGCGTTAGAGGAACATGAGCAATCCGCCCAATCTTTGGGTGCGTGTGTGAAAGAGAAGCAAGAAGCTATTTCTGCTCTCACCATCAAGTTAGAGCGACTTCTGAATGGTTATTTGGAGCAAGATATTGAGCGAGAGGTATATCGTGCTGAAAAAGCAAAATTGCTATTGCGGAAGAAGTCGCTCGAAGAAGAAATGGCTTCTCTTTCACACACGCAAAATGCTTGGCTCGAACCGTTCCAAAACTGGCTACATGTCGCACAGGGATTGGACGCAATCGCTTCTGATTCAGACCTTTTTGCGAAAAAGGTCTGCGCCAAAGAAATCTTTGGCTCGAACCTCCTCCTTTCGGAAAAAACAGTGCGCGCAAGCGCGCCTGCATTTTTGAATTCCCCCGCAAAATCAGGGCAAACAGAATGGGCGTGCCTTCG
>JAYSSO010000041.1:0-4217 GCA_043720495.1 Candidatus Lloydbacteria bacterium
ATATTCAAGCACACCTGATTGTCACCATGGTGTAGGCATCGTATGATGGTGTGATATGACCTGGTGGCTACTTATTGCATGGATAATCGGTGTAACCTCGTTTACACTTTTTGGTAGCCTGTATGCGCGAAGATACAAGCGACCGGATCTCCTTATTGGTCTTTATGTTTCTTTTGTACTCACGGCACAGCTCTTGGCTACAAAAATAGCTCATTTTGATCTTGGGTTCATGGCATTTGCCGGGCCCGCCGGAGTGTTGGTCTTTGCGGTCACCTATCTCTTCACAGATATTGTGAATGAGCAGTTTGGACGCAAGATTACTTTTCGCATGATTTTGATTGCGCTGGTTGCGCAGATAGCGATGTCATTTTTTCTCTGGCTCGGCACGCAGTTTCCGTCTGATCCATTCTGGGCACAGGGGAATGATGAAAACTCATGGAATAAATTCTTTGGTGCAGTGCCACGCATTATGTTTGCGAGCTGGATCGCATTTGCGATAAGTGAGAGCGTGGATGTATATATATTTGCTTGGTTTAAAAAATGGACTCAAGGAAAACATATTTGGATGCGGAATATATTTTCATCAATACCCGCACTTGCCATCGATAGTATTATATTTGTTCCACTTGCGTTCTACGGTACACTTCCTTTTGCCGTTATTCTCGCCATTATTCAGGGTCAGATCGTCCTGAAGTGGATTGTTGGGGCAATTAATATTCCATTTATGTATATGAATCACGCCATAATGACACAGGGGATAGAAACACCAGACAAAGTGGTTTGGGAAGAGGCAACCGAGGAGTAACAGGTATCAATTAATAAATAATTCAACTATATATGTACACTGCAAAAGATTTTGGTTCGCTTATTGGAACCCCGGGACTGAGTGACGCACTACTCACAAATCATTTCACGCTGTATGAGGGGTATGTAAAAAATACAAACACGCTCATTGAAACTCTGAGTGGAGGTAAGCATGCCCCTGGGACTCCCGAGTACAACGAGCTTACTCGTCGTTTTGGTTGGGAGTGGAACGGTATGCGTCTCCATGAACTTTATTTTGGGAATATGAAAAACGGGGGAGTGCCACTCACGTCAGGATGTGAGCTCGAAAAAGTGCTCACCCACGTCTGGGGTTCAGTAGAAAACTGGAAAAAAGATTTCGTCGCAGTCGGTGGAGTGCGTGGAATCGGTTGGGCGGTCCTAACCTATGATGCCGAAAAACAAATGGTGTTTAATACATGGGTGAACGAACATGATGCGGGGCACCTCGCAGGCGGAAAGCCAATACTCGTAATGGACGTATTCGAGCACGCATATATCTCAGACTACGGTATCAAACGTGCCGACTATATTGCCACATTTATGAATGCTATTGATTGGAGCGTAGTCGAAAAAAGACTCGCTTAGTTCGTGGAAATGCTGATACTTGGAACAGTGGCGCGTCACCTACACGTTTGAGACTTCTTGTGTCCGAATGGACCAGCCGAAAAAATAGACACCAACGACTCGTTATCGGATTGTTTTTATACACAGTATGCTTGCGACGTTTTTTGTCTGTTGTGATAAACTAAATTTCCATGGAAGAAATGACGAACCGACAAATTGTACTGCTCACGATGCTCGTCTCGTTTGTTGTTTCAACTGCAACCGGCATCGTTACGGTCGCTATGCTTGAAGAAGCACCTCCCATACTTACGCAGACAGTCAATCGTGTAGTAGAGCGTACCATTGAGCGTGTGGTGATGGGCACATCGACTGCGGAATCTATTCCAACACCAGTAACGACAATCACCAAGGAGGTTACTATTTTTGCAAAAGAAGATGACCTCATCGTGTCCGCTGTTGAAAAAAATCAGCCACGTATTGCAAAAATTTATGGTGCTGGTACTGCGACGTCCTCTTCCCCTGATGCTATTGGTTTCGTCATTTCACAAGACGGAATGATTGTCACTGACGCGAAAACACTTTCTGCGATTGCAGTCGATAAGGCCGTTTACGTCGTTGTGGTTGGTGAGCGTGAATTTGTCGGTTCTCTGGTTGATTTGGGTGTACAAGCTGATTCCCAGGTCGCGCTTATTCGTCTCAACTTACCACGCGGAGATACGCTCGATGCCGTGTCATTCGGTCCAAAATCTACTCAACCTAAAGTTGCACAATCCGTTGTCGTGCTTGGTGGAGAAAATGGACTGGGGATATACAAGGCGACATTTTCAAAATTACATATGATAAAAGGGGTTGGAACGACTTCACCAAGCTATCTTGGAAGTATCGACACTACTCCGCGCATACCGGCAGGCTTCGAAGGATCGCTGGTGGTAAATCTTGATGGGCAAGCGGTGGGGCTGGTCGTCAAGGGTGGAGAGGACTCGCGGCTAACAATTTATCCCGCAGGACGCATCTTTGAGCTTGTAACTCTCGTTACAGGAGATGTGAGTAGCGCCCCAAAAGATGTGACGAATGCGGCCGTAGCTGCGGTTGGCGCAACGAATTAAGAACCTTAGCACATTTGCTTGTATGTGATTTGACATATCTTTAATACATTGTATGCTTGATTAATCGACCAACCTAACTTCATTATTCGCAAATAAAAATCGCCCAATTCCATGCCACCATTTGCAAATTTCACCACGAAAGCACGCGATGCAATTCGCAGGGCCCATGAGCTCGCTATTGAGCGTGGGCAAACCCACGTCACGCCGATGCACCTCTTGGCAGGTCTTGTTTTGCAGGAAGACAGCATGGTGCTTTCTATTCTCGAAAAACTCGATATTGACCCCGTCCTCATCACGGAATCAATCATTGAGATCATTGAGGATGGGAGCCAGCCTGGTGCCCAAACTGCATCTTCGTATCAGCTCTATCTCACACCGGAGCTTGCGCAGGCCCTTGAGTCGTCTCAGGGTGTTGCAAAAGAGCTGAGCGATCAATTCATCTCAACCGAACACCTCTTCCTGTCCCTTATGACAGCGCCGTCAGCCGCACAAGAACTTATCGCAAAGTTTCGCATCGACAAAGAAAATGTGTTACGCGTACTCTATGAACTACGTGATAGTGGAGCTGCCGGCGAAGACGGACCAAAGAAGATGCGTGCGATAAACAAATACACGCGTTCACTTACTAAACTCGCCAGAGAAGACAAGCTTGATCCGGTCATTGGTCGCGATGAAGAGATTGGTCGTATCGTCCAAATTCTCTCACGCCGAACAAAAAACAACCCCATACTTATTGGCGAAGCAGGTACGGGAAAAACTGCAGTCGTGGAAGGGCTCGCCCAACGTATTGCAAAAGGGGATATTCCTGAATTTTTGAAAGACAAAGAGATTGTCTCCCTCGACCTCGGCCTCCTTATTGCTGGTACAAAGTATCGTGGAGAGTTTGAGGAGCGACTGAAGTCAATCATGAAAGAAGTAGAGCGGGCCGAAGGGAAAATCATTCTTTTTATAGACGAGATTCATACCATAGTTGGTGCTGGGGCAGCTGAGGGTGCCATGGATGCGTCCAATATGCTAAAGCCAGCACTCGCAAGAGGCGAACTTCGCGCAGTTGGAGCTACTACGCTGAAGGAATATCAAAAGCACATTGAAAAAGACCCTGCTCTCACTCGTCGTTTTCAGCCAGTGTATATCAACGAGCCATCACAAGAAGATGCGGTGGCGATTTTGAGAGGACTCAAGGAAAAGTATGAGATTTTTCACGGTGTAAAAATAACTGACGATGCTATTTTGGCCGCGGTGAATTTGTCGAGTAGGTACATCGCTGATCGCTTCTTGCCTGATAAGGCCGTTGATCTCATTGACGAGGCTGCGTCCTCACTCCGCATTGAACTTGAAAACAAGCCCACGATACTTGAGCAGACGCATCGCAAGATAATGCGTCTCGAAATTGAAAATGAGGCACTCAAGCAGGAAAGTGAGGGGGACACAGGCAAGAAAGCGAAAGATCGCATGATAATCATTCAAAAGGAAATTGCTGATCTGCGCGAGGAAACACGAGAGTTTGAGCTCAAGTGGAAGAACGAGAAAGAGCTCGTCCTGGCACTGCGCAACTTCAAGAAAGAACTTGAGACGTTTCGATTTGAGGCGGAAAATGCGGAGTTGCGGAGTGATCTTGCAAAAGCCGCGGAGATTCGTTACGGCAAGATTCCGTCCATCGAGAAGACGCTTGCGGAAAAAACAACGAAACTCAAGAAACTGCAGAGCTCGCGGAGAATTTTG
>JAYSSO010000042.1:0-11205 GCA_043720495.1 Candidatus Lloydbacteria bacterium
GATCTGCTCTCTATGTGCGTACTCTTGGAGCTCGAACAACTGCGCGTCGATAGACATGATCTGTTGGTCATCTTCCTCGGTACTCTTGCGCGCATAGAGTACGCATTTGGATTTGGTATTTTGCATTTGCATACACTGGGGGGATTTATGGGATTTTTGGGCGAACGGATTTCGGATTGTCGCCGTATCGCTTTGCGATACGACTTTCCTCCGACCCATTTCCGCGATGTCTCTCTTTGTGCTCTTTTGCTCCTGTTTGCGCGAACCTATTTCGAGAGGAATGTGGAATGACGACTCAAGCACCCCCACTCGCTCCGCTCGTCGCCACACGGCATCTCCGGCTCTCGATTTTTTTCCGCCCGCCATACTTTAAATCAAGAAAGCGTTTCGCTTACCTTGTTTATATTGTACAACCGAAATTTTAGCCTGCAATACAACAAACCCAACTAACCAAGTTTCGTGACCAAAAGTTGTTTATATTCATCAACCTCAAACTTAAAATTTGGGTAACGTTGGTTGAGCTTATCAACAAACTCAGGATTAGTTATCAGTCTCTCGGAGAAATTTACACTACGGTCTCCTTCTTGCATAAACAGTGACGGACTTGAAATTTGTGCCTGGCCGACTTCGCGCGAGAACCATTTCTGTGGATCTTCATTTTCAACTATTTTATCTTCAATCTTTTGCCATACCTCAGGAACCTCCGCAAAGCTCACGTCGAGTCCGTCAAGGTCACCACAATAGATGGAGAGCATTGCAATTTGAGGATCTTTTCTTAGTTCAGCGGGTAAATACGAAGGATGCATAGACTTTCCTTGCTGCATGCTTCTGAGCGCATAGACTTGTCTAACAAAACTTACATCTCTTTTAAGTTCCTCCGTGGCTTGTTGGTAAGTTGAAACGGCATCAATCATCGCACTTTCGAGCATGAACTTTTTGTCGCCACGCAGTGATTCTGGAAAGTGAATCAATTGCGATCCTATCTCCCCAGAATTATTTTTAAGCTGTGCAAGATACTCTTCGTTTGATAATCGAACTTCGGCCTCACCAGGTTGCGGAGACAAAGTCGCAACAATTTCCTTTGCCTCTTGCTGGGCATTCACATTTTTAAACAAATTTTTTTGCAGTATTTCGTCCCCGATTTCCTTTCGTTTCTCGCTCGATAGCCCTGCTTTTCCTGTTGCAACTTGCTCGGGAGTAATTTCTGCACCAACAGTTACGGTGCCGTCGTCGTCAATTGAGACGAACTCAAACAGTCTTCTGTCTGGGGTCATGACGTACGGGGGAATACCTTTTTGTGTAGCAGTTCCTACATATTGTTCAAAATACTTTGGATTACCAGTCATCTTTCCTGACTCATCTATCTGCACGGACTTAAAAATACCAAAGACTTTGGGATTATTAACCACAATCTCGTTATATCCATCACCATCTTTTCTTTGACCTATTACTTCATCAATTTTTTCGACAGAAACGTCATTCTCACCAATAATCCTGCGTCGCTTTATTCCAGTACTTATTGATCCGGCATCAGTATGAGTAGCTCCTTCAATATCGCCACCACCAACTATCACGCCAATGTTCCCAAACTCCTCTTGGAAAAGTGATGTTTTTAAGCCTGGTGTGATCGATGACGTCGAGATTGAAGGCTCTAATGATAGCAGTAGATCAATATCATCTTCGAGTGTCGCTCGTCCGGTGATGTTTGAGTTTGCATTATGCCTCAACTCCTCGTGAGTGGTAAATGTATGCACAAGAAATGAATTGTTGCGCGCAAGTGCTTGCTCTACACTTTTCTGAATTTTTTCAAACTTTTCTTTTGCAAGTCCATCAGCTTTTGCATAATGCTCGAAGAGTTTTTCTCTCAACGCATTGAGCTTGTCATCATTATCAACAAGCTGTTTGATATTTTCTCTTTCTGCGGTCACATCCTCTTGAGACATTTCTGATCCCGCAAGTCTTTCTGCTATTCCATTTGCTTCTCCTGCGCGCATGTCGGACAGTGCGTCATAATTTTTTGCCATTCGCTCAATGTCAGCTTCGCCTTCAACTGGAAATATACCCTCGATTTCTGTGCGTGCGGAAAGTTCAGCAAGCTTGTCGCGACTTTGCCTTCTCTCTGCGCGAATTTCTTCCGCTAGTTTTTGACGTTCCTCTGCAAGAAATTTCTTTGAGGCTTCTTTTCCAGAGAGTAACTCAGGATTCACGAGTGTGCGCTCCTGCATAGCTGATATCCCTTCATATGCAATATCCTGTGGGTCTGGAGGTGCTAATTCCACTGGTAGACGTGGCGGTACAGGCGCACCAAATTCAGGCGTGAAAGGAGGAGGGAGTCCAATCTCTTTTCCTGTCCACGTGGGCTCTTCCTGTACACCAAATTCTGCGGTCATCGGAGGAGGAAGTCCTAACTCTTGTCCAGGCCACAGTGGAACAGGCGCTCCGAATTCAGGAGTGAATGGTGGAGGAACTCCACTATTTGGGTCCCACGTTTCAGTAGTTTGAGGGAGTGGCGAAGGAAATCCATATTCAGGAGTCATCGGAGGAGGAGCCCCGCTATTCGGATCCCAAGCTGGCTGTACTTTTTCTGCTGGTTGAGCCTCGTGCATGTATTTGAGTCTACACCAAAAATTGAACGGCTCAAATGGCGGGAAATGAGCCGTTCAGCACGCCAAGCGCACACGCACAACGCCGTAGCAGCCAGCGCGAGCGAAGCGAGCCGGCTGTGCGGAGGCGGTGGGTGTGGGAGTGGAGGGTCAAACTATCACAGAGCATGGATGGCAGATCTGGCGACCACTAAACTCCGTACGGAGAGAAGAATGAAAAACGGACACCACACTCGTGGAGGAAGCACCCTCGCCTGGCGCATCAGCAGAAAACGAGCAAACACGAACAACCACAATACTCCCAAGCTACACATGCTCGTTTTCTGATGAATGCGACAGCGCCCCATCGGCATATCCTTCCCTTATCGTAGTTTTCTTATGGCGGGCGGAAAAAAATCGAGAGCCGGAGATGCCGTGGGGCGACGAGCGAAGCGAGCGGGGGTGCCTGAGTCGTCATTCCACATTCCTCTCGAAATAGGTTCGCGCAAACAGGAGCAAAAGAGCACTTGTTGAAAATTGAGCCCGCTAGGGCCAATTTTTTTAAGTGCCGGAGAGAAAGCCGACTGCTCAGCTTTCGTGTGGGAGTTGAAGGGTTTTGCGTTATTTATGAGGAATGCTAATTCTGAGTAAATCGCAAAGGTGTACCGAATCTGTAAGATTCAAGACTCCCGCCTCCGGCACAAGCGAAGCACAGAGATGGAGAGAAAATGAACTGCTTCATCTTCGTGTGGGAGTTGAAGGGTTTTGCGTTATTTATGAGGAATTCCTATTCCGCATAAGTCGCAAAGGAGTACTGAAACAGTAAGTTTCAAGTCCCGCCTCCGGCACTCGTATAAAAAATAGACTTTTTGAGTGCCAAAACGAGACAAAGTTTTAACTGAATTCAAACTTCAAATTTACTTGCTATTAATGAACTCTAGTAGTATAATATTTGAGTAACTGTTCCTCTACTTTACGGGAGATCATCATGTGGTTATACAGAAGCTTGCAAATGTTTGCATTTGCATTTCTTTTTACGGCACCTGTTTACCTCTTTCGTGGCGCAAATACTCTCGAACAGGTCTTTCAGGGTCATTTGATATTTGCGGTTTGTTTTTTCGTCGTTTTGCTCTCGATACAGCGCATCCTGTCGGACGGCCAAAAAATCACCAAGAGAGACGAGGCACTCCGAGTCGATCGTGAAGCGTTCCAAAAAAGACATGCAGTGGGATGGTGCGAAGATGCAGAAATCCTTAGTTCCTCAATGAAACCGCACACATTACGCGGACTCATGATGCTCATAACAATCATTCCCCTCGTGGTAAGTGGCATCTGTGCACTGATCCATGATCTTGGCTCCAAGTATAAAAGAAACGAGAAGTGACCTGAAGTGTGATTTGCAAAAAAGCCCGATAGTAACGGGCTTTTTATATCTTTAACTTGCTTGAATCTACAAGAAATTAATTCGAGAGACTAAATCTTCCCCACCAAGTCCATTCCTGGCTTGAGTGTCTCCCCACCTGGCTCCCAGCTCGCGGGGCAGACATTGCCACCATGCTCTGCAACAAATTTTGCCGCGCGCAGCTTGCGCAATGTTTCTTTTGCACTTCGCCCTATGGCGTTGTCATTAATCTCGATAGTCTTGAGCACTCCCTCAGGATCAACGATGAATGTCCCGCGCAGTGCAAGACCAGCATCCCCACCTGCAGTAATATATACACCAAAGAGTTTTGAAAGCGCCCCCGCAGGATCTGCGACCATGGGATACTTGATCTTCTTTATTGCTTCCGAATGGTCATGCCATGCCTTGTGTACAAATACGGTGTCTGTTGAAACTGAAAAAACTTCAGCACCTTCTGCCTGAAAAGCGGGGTAATTATCTGCCATTTCCTCTAGTTCAGTAGGGCATACAAAGGTAAAATCCGCAGGGTAAAAAAAGAAAATCATCCACTTACCCTTAAAGTCCCACATTTTCAAAGACACCTCTTCATCAGTAAGGGGGTTGTATGCAGAGAGTACCAGTTCAGGAAGTGTGTCACCAATCTTGAGCACTGCAAGTTTATCATTGTCCATTTTCTTGTTGTTAGTTGGCTAAAGAATACTCTATGATAGCATAAAATAGTGATTGAACAAAAGCCAAAAATAATTGTTGTGGTTGGCCCTACGGCATCGGGAAAGAGTGACCTGGCCGTACGTCTTTCACAAAAGTGGAATGGTGAAGTTGTTTCCGCAGATTCTCGGCAGGTTTACAAAGGTTGCGATATTGGCACAGGCAAGATTATGAGGGATGAAATGGAAGGTATCCCCCATCATCTGCTCGATGTGGCCGATCCAAAAAATGTCTTTACCGTTAGTGACTTTAAAACTATTGCGAGTAAGGCGATCGATGATATCCTCGAAAGGGAAAAATTGCCAATTGTGTGTGGTGGAACTGGATTTTATATCCAAGCCCTCGTCGATGGCATACAACTTCCCGATGTGCCGCCTGACCAAAAATTACGCGATGCACTTGCGCCATTTACAGCCAGTGCGCTCTATGAAAAACTTGCTACACTCGACCCTGACTTTGCGGATATCATCGACAAACACAATCCGCACCGACTAATTCGCGCCATTGAAATAGCTTCGGCCCTCGGCCGTGTTCCGTTACTCGTCACTAATCAAATTTACAATCCTCTCTTTATTGGGATCGCGACCGACCTCTATACGCTCCGCGACCGCATCCACGAGCGGCTCAACAAACGAATAGAAATGGGGATGACGGAGGAAACCATACAACTCCATGAAGATGGTCTCACTTATGAACGCATGGAGTCGCTTGGTCTCGAATATCGCTATCTGGCGCGTTTCCTTCTGGGTAAAATCACGAAAGACGAAATGATCACCCAATTGGAAAATGAGATTTTTCAGTATGCCAAAAGGCAGCTTACCTGGTTTAAGCGTAACAGTCACATCAAGTGGTTTGAAAATGACGATAGAGACGCGATCGATGATGCGGTACGCAAACACCTCTCTCTTGGATGATGCCTGCGGTGATTATTAAAACGTAACCTATAGGTTGTAGTTTAATAATCATTGAAAAGAAAAACCCGCCATACATTGACGGGGGTGTTCATTCTTCACCAATATACTTTGGGGGCAACACAAACACATGGTAGTGGCTATTTTCGATGATGAAAAAAATCTTGCGAGCTTTTTGGTCTTCGACCAGCCGATCTTGAAGCCACGCGCGTGCCGTTCGAGAAACGCCCTTCAGTCCGATGTCGAAGGAAGAACCTGACGTGTGCGAGGAGCACAGAAACTCATACCGGCAATCTGCGGGCGAAAGCCTCTGCCTCACCAGCTGATTCTGCAACTCGGCTGAACGAGTCATTGAGGTGACACGCAACTTTACTTCTTCAGCGCCATTGTCTCCACCATGATTGTTGCTCACGTGGAAATCAAGGGCGAGAGACTCAATGTACACCCGTACCCAAGGCCGAACAAAACGATGCACACCTCGACGATCGATGGGGATATCATCATCCGGGACCTCAACATGGGGAACGTCGAGCCACGTGAGTTGTTTATCTTGCGCTGAAACAATGTCGGACTTCGAGCGGAAAACCCGCAACCCATATGCACGCGTGAGGCATACCTCATGCCCGTGATGCTCTACAGAACCGCGAAATCTCTTCCACAAGGAGCCCAGTAATGATTGCTCCCGACGAAGCTGCTCAGCAAACACGAATTGAACGACCTCCTGCGTCGGATTTTCCGGTGTTGCCCAAGATATACATTCCGTATATGCCTCACGCATCGCCTCTTGCTTTGAAGTAAGGTGTGCTGTGTTCGTGCTGGGCTCCGCATCTGGAGTTGCACTCGGTGAACGTCGATGGGATGCGGGTTTCGGTTTCGTTGAATTCTTTTTTACCTGTGCTTTTTTCTTAATTGGTTTTTGGCAATGCCACTGATTTCCGCTTTTCCTACAAGAAGTTTCAACTTTTGCGTATGCGCTCCCGAAAAGGAGCGTTGCGCACAAAACAACACACAAGTACATGATGCGCTTCACAGGAACCTCCTTTCAAGGAATGTCTTTTCTCACGCTAGCACGACCAGGTGTTTACGCAAGTAGGCATATTATTGCAAATGGCACTGCAAATGTTACTCTTGCGAAAGAGATACGTCGGGAGAGGTGCAAGTGGAACAATATTGGATGCCGAAGAGTCTTGATTCCCAAAACTTGAGGATGTGCCTCCGTGGTTACCTAGCTGATTCCCTATACATCCGCCTCGTTGGCTCAATGGGTGGCACAACAAAAGTGAGCGAGAAACTTGATGGCAAAAAACTTGAGTTCAAGAAAAATAAATTTGGACTGACTTTCCTCATCAACGAGCGCGAAGTATTTCACACACCTCTCGCTGATTATCAAAAGGGGTTCTCGCTCGCCTACGAGCGCATTGTGCCAACAGACGATGGTGTCGGCAGAATGATGATGCTCTCTACTGGGGTTGATCCTTATGACCCGAGTCTCCCGGAACCCACGAGATCATTCCTCCGAACAGTGCTCGATCATCATTTGATTGAAATCGGATTTCAGGGGCGAGTGCATCTGAAATTTCACTCATGGTGGATTGAGCCCCATTGGAAATTCTGGGTTGTCGAAAAAATAGGAGACTGAGCCACTCTCATGGGAGTGGTTTTTTTCAGGGCCGTCTCGGGCTCGAACTTTCACTGCCAAGTCCTGCAGTGCGGAATAGTCATATTATAGTATTGAGACTCGATGCATCTCTAACATCCATATTTAGTCAAGATGCTTTTATTTCTTTGCCAATTTTGCTCTAGTGATTCTGTTGTTACCTCCATATTCATTTGTTCACGATAATATTGCTGAAGTTCAATATCTATCTGATTAAGTGACCATGCTCTTAACCATCTTTTTGTTTCTATACTTTTCAATACATCTGCTTTGAGTAGAGTAATTTCATTAAAATCGAGAAATATGAGTTTCCCGCTACTATCCACACCATTATTTATGGTGAAATTATAAACATTATCTGCGAATCCGTTTCGCCAGCATTCGATGATATTCTTAATATACAGATCGATAAGTTCTTTTCTCTTTATGAGATTCAGTCCCAACAACACAGAGCCAAGAATTTCAACTTTGTTTTGTTCGTAGTTAATTCCATCAAGGAACGTCGGGAAGCCTACAAGCCCAAGTTCGGAATTATTTTGTATGTAGGCATAGGCGTCCATGATCTTTCGTTTTCCAGTTAACAATTTGAATATCGTCTTAAGATACGAAGTGATATTTTTGCCTTCAAATTGATATGTATCACATATTTTTTGCAGAAATCCTTTCTCAAGTTTAATAACCCTACTATTCTTTAAATCATAGACGTTATACCAATATCCTTTCCCGATTATTTTCATATTCAACATAGCAATTCACGTGCGCGATAACTGCGCTCAAATTGGCGGGCCCTCTCGAACTTTTCACGGTCAAGCCCTGCAAGGCCGAATGGGTATATTCTAGCATAGACCATCGACGTGTCTCAAGCGCTTCAAAAAGTAAAGCAAATATGCTATCTTATTTTCCCGCTTCGTAGGTATAATAGATTTCTATGGAAATGCTCAAAGGGAGAATATCGGGAGTAGTAGCAGTGATAGCTATTTTTCTCATTGGTTGCGCTGTAGGATGGGTAGTAAAATCTGAAATTGGATCTCAATCTTTGAAGAGTTGGAGCTATGAAGCTGAGGGACAGGAGGGTGGCAGTGTATTGGTTCACATAAAAGATGATGAGGGAAAGGAGATATGTACGGGGTGGGAAGACAACTCAGAAAGTGGTTATACTGATCTCGAGCCACACCGCATCGCAGATATTTTGATACAGAAAAAATGCATTCTCCTTCCTCATCAAAAATTATCTACCCAACCACTTACGAGTTACCTTTTTACCCGCGTAGATAATAATGGCTACATCGTTGTGACGATGCCCGATGCTGTGGGTAATGAAAATCGAATTATGTTTGTATCTGCTGAAAACGGAACACTTTACAACTATCAGTCGTTTTTATCTACTATATATACCGTGAAGGAACTTTGGGCTCTCCAAAAAGGAGAAAATTTACTTGGAGTTTCTCCTGACTGGTGGAGCTTCTTAATTAAGTCATGTGCCACTCCAAAAGATGACCCGCAACCACTATCTGATATCTGCTCCTATTCCGTATATGACAGACATGGCAAAATCCGCGCAAAAGATGTTTATACACAAAACGACTCCACTTCCCTCTCAACAGTCTGGTATGATCCCATAAACACGGGTTTCCTGATGGTGTTTCAAAGAAAGACACCAGAACGAAGACGGGAATTCACTTACACCTTCCTTTCGCTCGTAAATAATCCCTCTTATCGCATGACCGTTGTTAAAACTATCGCAGATCAAACTGAACTCACAGGAAAAGGATGTGGGGTTGTGATCACTTCAAATAAGGGTACGATATCAATTGGTGGTGGATGCCTCAACCCCTCTGGCCATGCATATCCGCTGGTATTACAGATTAACTAAGAATAAGGGCAAGGGGTATCGATTCCTGATTTTTTTGAGTGTTAGTCGTGCGTTCACACTTATTTCATCAAGAAGATATATGGTACTTTTTATAATATGAAAAAAATTATTCTAATTTTAGTGATAGTAATAGCGTTGCTCGTTATGGGAGTTATCTATTGTTTCACTCGCCCCCAAACCCAAACTCAGTCCATCACCTCTCCTCTTCCGGTTTCTACTTTTCCGGTTGATGAGAAGACTACACTCGCAAAGTTGCAGGCCGATATGCAGAATGTCACGCCTCATTTCATTATCGGGAATAAAAGTGGTCCACAGACGGCACTCACTCCAGAGGAGCTGAGAATAAAAGATGACTTGGTTGCGCTCTATGCCGAGCGATATGCTGCTGCGTCTCCGAGCAGTCCTGCCAACATCTGGTTAGTTGAAGCGCAGAACGGTATATGGCTCAATGCCATTGGCAAGAGATATGTTCTTCTAACAGAAGCAAATGTGAAGAGTGCAACCGATGTGATACTCGACGTGCAAACTGGACAGGCTACCTCTATTTCTGGCTCTAAAAAACTGCGTTATTACCTTGCTCCCGAAAGAGAGATTGCACTTTATATCGACTCCCAAGCGCTCTATACGTACTCACTTGATCACGTATCGGCAACTCTCATATCCGGCTCAGAGCTTTCGGGAACTGAAACCTACGACAATGGCTATATCGGGGGAATAGGAATCGAAATTAATCCAGAGGAGACTCATACCAAGAACAGCATTACCATCTCAGTCTTCGACTCAAGCAAAAACATATCTAACCCTGATGTTCCAGGAGCTACAATGTACACAAAGGTCGGACAAAAGACGCTTTCTTTCTGAAACTTATTTCACGAAAACCTCGCATCAATGCGAGGTTTTTTTGAAATGTACAAAGAAAAAGACGGCAAGAGATAATCTCTTGCCGTCAGTATCGAGGGAACGCAGGATCAGTACGAGCAACCAGCCACCCAAAGGCATCCAGGCTTCGATAGCAGAAGATCCGCATAGAAAGATGCCGTACGGTACCCGTAAGGGTCAACGATCATGTAGTTCTCTCGGGCATAGTAGTTGCTCGAGTTCGGAGGCGTCGACTTTCGTTGCAGAACCTCAAGATGCAGGTGGACCGACGACACGCCGACACTGGACACCGTTCCCATCGTCCAGGCTGTAGTGACAGGCTGGTTCGAACCACTGGCCGCAACGCCGTAATTCAAGTTCGCCATGTGTAGGTACTGCGTCACGAACCCATTCCCGTGGTCTACGGCAACTGCGCCATATGACTCGCATGTGCCATCGGGTGTGAACGTTTTGATGCACTTCTTGAAGATAATGTGTCCGTTGGCTGCGGGACGCACGTTATTTCCACTCGCGATTATGTAGTCGTATCCCGGATGGTTGTCGTAATTGAGAGCCACATTCTTTGTGCAGCCGTCAGACACAGTCCCGGTATATACGCCCTGGAGAACCGCACGCCAGGTTGACGTTTGGTTCGCATTCGCGATTTTCGGGTAGCATCCCAGATTTTGGCTTGGGTATGAGGGTGGTGCAGCTAGGAAAAACTCTCCAGTAAAAGAAAGTACGGCTCCGCTGTATCCGTATGGCCCGACCGATGAGGGCATCCTGAATGGTGGCGATGCCGCGGTCAGAGTGTGAGGCACTTCATGATCGAGCACTGAACTCATAATGTTCGGCGTGAACGGGCCGAAGCCTGTCACTGGAAAATTCATAAACTGTGGCGCTGCCAAGGCAGGTACCGAGAACAGGGCGAGTGCAAGGGACACTACCCACGCCAATATAGTTTTTTTCATTTCTAACACCTTTTTCCTTAAAAGAACCAACGACACCCGACACAGTATGTGCAGGGTGGTTGAACTAGTTAGATACTAACAGAAAGTATAATATATATCAATATAACGAACCCAACTTTGATATTTCAAATTCTTAATCAAAAACCGAGATAATACCCAATAACACCGGTTTATTTATTGGTGTTTTTTGTACTCTTTTTCTTCCGCTTTGGTGCAATAGTCGACTCCAAAAAGATCGCATCA
>JAYSSO010000043.1:0-1724 GCA_043720495.1 Candidatus Lloydbacteria bacterium
GCAATTTTTCTTGAGCCAGCTTTCGGAAGTGTATGCCGAACCGCACGGCGCACTGCTTTCCGGGCTCATCCTCGGGGGCAAACAGTCACTGGGGGCTGAATGGATTGATATTTTCAAGCGTGCGGGAGTCATCCATATCGTCGTCCTCTCTGGCTACAATATGACCATTGTTTCGCAGTGGCTCGTGACGATGTTTCGATTTCTTGGATTTTATGGAAGTCTTTCGGTTGGAGCACTGGGTATTGTACTCTTTGCCATCATGACGGGCGCAGGAGCCACAGTGGTACGTGCGGCAATTATGGCTATCATTGCACTGCTTGCGCGCGCAACGGGGCGTACATACACCATGGGGCGCGCACTACTGCTTGCTGGTGTGTGTATGGTGATTCACAATCCGAGCATTCTACTCTTTGATCCTTCATTTCAGCTTTCATTTCTTGCATCGCTGGGGTTGATATTTGTCTCTCCGGTCCTCGACGTGCATATAAAAATCTTGAAGCAGTTTCGTGCATTACGCGAAGTCGTTATTTCTACAATTGCGACACAAGTCATGGTGCTCCCACTCCTCTTGTATCAAACTGGTGTGATGTCGCTGGTCGCACTTCCCGTGAACTTTCTTGTGCTTCCCATTATCCCACTCACCATGCTTTTTGGATTCCTGTCGGGAGTTGTGGCAGTTTTTATTCCGCCCTTGGCGGGAGTTGTGGCACTGCCCGCACAATTTTTTCTTTCGTACATCCTTGGTGTGTCGAGGCTTGGAGCATCAATTCCTTATGCCACAGTGAATGTGCAAATAGGGTGGGTTGTACTCACACTGCTCTATGTGCTCTTGTTTGTTACTCTGTGGTACGCCCACAGGCGAGTCGCAGGTGTTACGGAATCACTGCGTCCTCCTTCTCCTGGAGATAAAGCTCCTTCGTCACCGATGGAGAATTAAGAATTCGGTAAAAAAGGTACATCACAATTCCTGCAATAATCATGAGGAGAATTCCATAGGATTTCCATAGTTCAGCGCCCTTACCAAAAAAGTATCCGATGCTGATAAAGCCGAGTGCCCATATCCATGAAGCTGAAAACATGATTAATGCGAATGCCCCTCGATGTACCTTGGTCAGTCCTGCGGGGATAGGAATAAATACCTTTATCGCAGGCAATAGTTTTCCTACAAATAAAAACCAAAGTCCTTTTTTGCGAAACACAATTTCTACACGCTTGAGATCGCTCTTCCGAAACATCTGAAAGCGTTCCACAAAATCAATTCCTTTGGCTCGGACCACTTCGTAGAGCAAAATATTGCCAATAGTATTGCCAAATGCTCCAATAAGCGATGCTGGAAAAAGTGCGAGATAACCTGTTCCTACGAAATAGCCCACTAAAATATAAAGAATTTGGCTCGACGGGAAAGAAAGCAGGCCATTCGCTACCATAAGCAAAAAAATTCCCGCATAGCTAAATCCCAAAATAATTGACTCAATATCCATCAGGGCATTATAGCAAATGAGACGCAATCCGGCGCCTAGTATTTATGCGCACAATGATGTGTGTTCTGGTATGATTTCGCTTGTCTTTATTGCTGACAAGTCTATTATGAAAAATAGTAATAGATTTTTGTCAATTATCGAAAGGAGCCTACCATGGCCAAGAAAACTTCTGGTAATACGGAGTACGCACTCATCATGCGTTGGCTTTTTGTCAACGCACTCGGTGTCGTCTTTGTGGTGCTC
>JAYSSO010000044.1:0-11056 GCA_043720495.1 Candidatus Lloydbacteria bacterium
GCGGGATTGTGGAACTATCACTTGAGCTACGGGACTTAAAAAACACACCGAGGAGTGTGTTTTTTAACGGGTGGGTGTTATTGGGGAGCAAGTCTAATAGTTGACCATCGCATGATCGACACGCCTAATCGCAATACATTCGTTTGCGTTATGCATGTAGACAGCACCGGCCTGCGCATCACGGAAAAGCACTTTTGATTTGTTGTCGGCGTTCTCTTCGGGGAAAAACCCTCCGGTAAAATCTTTTTTCAGTTTGTACTTCGTATTCGGGATCGCTATTTCACTCGGTGACTCCGGATACGGAAGAATGAAAGGTGTGCCCTCCCCGACGGGCACGTCAAAGCCTCCATGTGCCACATAATAATTGAGCTCAGCCTGCAAGCGCCCACCACACCACATACCGCAATACCCGCGAGCGCGGGCGATGAGCGATTCACCCGCAAACGTGCCGTTTTTTACCGTACCGACTTTATACCCCTCACCGTCAACGCAAGCACGTGCACTCAACTTCTCTTTGGATTCATTTACGAGTGACCGCTCACCCCATTTTACCTCCACCGTGTACGGCGTGATTGTTGTCGGAATGAACACCATGGAATCGAGTATCTCCTTCGTGAAAACCGCACCATTTCCAGTCAAGATTGAAGTTCCGAGGTCAATAAAAATAGGGAACGACCTATGCTGTGCGGGGAATTGTCTTGTTTTCTTGCCTCCAGTCAGCGTTTCAAGCATTGTTTTGCTGGGAAGGTTTTGTTCCTTGTAGACATCGGTATACGATGTAAATGTCTCACCCTCTTTCAGGGGTCGAATAGTCAGACAACGCGAACCACCTTCGTCCTCAACAGGCTCCGCTCTAGAGTGGAGACAAATACCATCACGTAGCTCACTCACTATGAGGTTGTCGGGATGGGTAAATGCGATGCCAAAGATTTCGTTGCGATATTCCTTTAGAGGCGCGACACTCCCCACCTGAATTACGTCTTCCGTACGCGTCGCAACCGTGGCAGTTCCGTCCGGTGCAAGCGGTGGAATCGATGTGTCACTCCGAGGTGGGTCCACACGATAATCTCCTCGCGTAGCTACGTAATAAAATACCACGGCAAATAGCGAGAGTGCGCCGAGTACGACAGGGTAAAAAAGTTGCGCGCTACTCGGGAGTTTCATACGCTAATTATAACAATTCTACGCCACTATTACTAAAAAGGCGGTGTGGCAAAGTTGCTCCTGTACACACACTTGGGGTTTACGCTATACTACTCTTATGGAACTTAAAAAAGTACTCTCTATAGAAGATGACGCATTTCTCTCCAGCCTCGTCTCGGGCAAATTAATTGATGCAGGATTTTCGGTGATTACCGCAAGTACAGGAAAGGAGGGCATTGCAAAAGCCACACAGGAACGACCAAATTTGGTGCTCCTCGATATTATGCTTCCTGATATGGGTGGATTTGAAATTCTTGAAAATTTGAAGAGTAACCCGACGACGAAAGACATCCCCGTGATTATTCTTTCCAACCTTGGGGGTCGTGAGGAGATTGAAAAAGGAGTTGCACTTGGTGCAGTGTCGTATTTAATCAAGTCCAACATTCTTCCTCATGAAGTTGCGGAAATGGTGGAGAGTCAAATCACTGCGATGGACGCGGGGGTGCCGGCGCCTCAACCATAACGGTTAAGTAGTGAAAAAATAAAACATCCGCTTTCGATATGTGGATGTTTTATTTTTTCTTTTGTCTTTTTTACTTGGCGGTCTACTTTGCGGTTTTTTCTGCCTTGGGCTTGGTGACCTTTACTGCTTTTGGTGCCTTTGGTGCCTTCTCAACGACTGGCTTTGCGAGTTGCTTTTTTACATAAGCAACAATGCGAGACTTTTTGCGGGCGGCGGTGTTCTTCTTGATGACTCCGCGCTTTGCTGCTTTGTCGATAGCCTGGTAAACGCCAGCGATTGCCTTTTCCGCCTCGACTTTATTTCCAGCCTCGGCTAGTTTTCTTAGGGACTTCATACTGTCTTTCATCGTTTCTGTGCGACGGATATTAAGCACACGCTTGCGTGCGGACACGCGAATCGCTCGTTTTGCTGAGGAAGTTATTGCCATGATTTGAAAATCCTACCTGATGCGCCACAAAAAGGCAAGTTTTCCTCGGGATAGTATAAAAAAAGGCCCTCAGGCCTTGAATTTTTGAGCAAAACTGTCGCTCGCCGCCTTCAATCGCAGAGGATTTTTGGAAGCATCAATGAGATAGACAACGCAGGGAAACCCTACGACCCAAAGGAGCAGTGACGAGGCGCTGAAAGCAACCACAAAAAACGAATGAGCGACTCCGAGTGCTGAGAGCTGGTCATACACAGACCATGTGGAGTAAACGGCCAAGAGCATGAGTCCCCCAAGCGCAACTTTGCTCCTATTGAAATACATGTTCCAGTAAATAAAAAGGAAAGCACGTGCGTATTTCTTGAAAAATGCCATGAGATTCTCCTCAAAAAAACGAACTTGGTAGAGACTATCAATGCGCGCGCTCTGTGTCAACGCCACAATGCATCTCTAATTCACGGAAATGTGCAGAAAGCATTAATTGGGGAGGGGGTTAGGACAAAATTCATGCTTGCGTAGTATACTAATAGGCATGATTGGCAGTATCGAAGGTACAATCGTCTGGAAAGAAGAGCGCAGCCTTATCGTCTGCGCGCACGGTGTGGGTTATGTGGTTTTTGTGACTCCAGGAACTTTGACTGACGCACAAATTGGAAAAGACGTACTGTTGTGGACGCACATGGCGGTACGTGACGATGCGCTCGATTTATATGGGTTTGTGGAGCGGAGTGAGCTCAAGTTTTTTCGACTCCTTATTGCTATTTCGGGGATTGGCCCCAAAAGTGCGCAGAATGTGCTCGCGCTTGCGGACACGTCGACACTGCTCCGTGCTATTGGCACCGGCGATAGTGGCTATCTCACCAAAGTGGGTGGAATCGGGAAGAAGCTCGCTGAAAAAATAGTGCATGAACTCCGTGACAAAGTAGAGGCACTCGGTGTCAGTGACGCACCGGAGTCAAAAGAGACGGAGGCTATCGAGGCACTACTCGTACTGGGCTACCCAATGAAGGAAACACGCGAAATAGTGCGCATACTCGGAACTACACACGCAACAACAGAACTTATTATTCACAAAGCCCTCCAGCAGTTAGGGGGACGTTCGTAAATTTTTTATTATTATATTTATGTCTCAATTATCGTTGCTCATATTGCCAGTGCTTGCTTTTTTTGTGTTTCCATTTGAGGCTTCAGCTGCGACCTACCAGCTCCTCGCGCCACTGGGCACTTTGTCGGAGGTAACACTCAGTATGTACCTCGAGGGTATGGTAAGAATTGTCATCGGAATTGCGGGGATTCTCGCGGTCGTAATGATTGTCATCTGTGGAATCCAAATGATTGGATCACCCTCAGTTTCACAAAAAGAGGAATCCAAAAAGTGTATCTGGAATGCAATTCTCGGACTACTCCTTGCGATAAGCTCATGGGTGATTTTAAATACGATAAATGAAAATCTACTCGCGAGTACTTTTGTACTGCAGAGTCTCCCTGTCCCTGCCGCGATTGCACCAGGAGCACCGCCCGCGGGAAACTATTCTTGGGTTCCCGGTGGAACGTGCACACCAGTGGCTGGTCAGATTGTCGCTGCAGTTCCGGCCACCTATTGTGGAGGATCTGGGACGCCAGGGGCCGTGTGTTGTGGGTATGCCGCATCTCCCCTAACTCCACCAACGGTAAATCCCTTTCCACCACCTCCCCCTTTTAGTAATCCTTTTTTGCCTCCCACATACCCACCAGGAACTCCTGGGTCTCCAGGGTCCCCAGGATCGCCTGGCACGCCACCGCCACCGGGAACTCCTGGGTCTCCGGGATCGCCGGGTACACCACCGCCACCTGCTGGCCCACCAACGCCAGGTACATATGACTCTCGGAGGCCTGTAGTAGGAATTAGTCAGCCACTCGTGAATGGCTATGTCGTGACGGGGGGGGCGGTCAACGTCACCTATTCAGTCGTTGAAAACATTGCGCTCGGCAACGTGAGGATCCTCATTTTGAATGCGGCGGGAGCGACCGTCAGCACTGCGACTATCTGCTCGCAGACGAGCAGTCCGTGTAGTCCACTCGGAATGATTACCACTTCCCCAGTTAACTTTTCAGCGCTTCCAACTGGCAATTACACCATCCGTGTGGAGACCTGCGATGTAGCGGGAAACTGCGGATTCCAAGCACGCAGGGTGCGTAACATCGCCGGGTGCACCGCAACGAATCCTGCCTGCAGGACGGACCACAATGCACTCACCTGGTGTGTGGGGCAACCGATTGCGGGAAGCTGTGCGAATGCTGACCTGAATGCTGACGGTGTAATAAATACAACTGACCTAGGTATACTGAACAGGGCGGCAGTCTACGACATCAATGCAGATGGGTCTGTGGATGCAACGAATCAAGCGACAAACTTTGGGAACACGTGCTTCTTTTACACCGCACAAGACCCACTGTTCCCGTGTGCACTCAACGTACTTGGAGATATCACGATTACCGCTGCAGACAAAACAAATTTTGAAACAACGTTTGTGGCTTCAAGAACTGGGACAAGCCGAGTCAGTCTTGCGTTGCTTGATGCTAATCTGTGCAGCCTATTCCCTTGCACGAGTCCGGGAATGGGGCTTGGTGGGACAGACCAACTCAGCATCTATGGTGAAGCAATGTTTTCAACTATAGCCGCCTATGATTTTAACGGGGACGGGACTGTCGACTGGGGTAGCGGGAGTCCGGACATCGCATACTTTAACGCATGCATGATGACGCCTACTGACCCACTCTGTAGCAGAGCAGACGTCAACGGTGACAACTACATCACACCCTCAGATCTGCATATGATTTCCAATGTAGAATCGAATTGGAGTGGTGGCCTCTCTCTCCTCTCAGACATGGAACGCAGATTTTGGGACGGGGTGTTCCAACCTGAGGCTGGGATACTCAGTGTATGTAGAACCGCAATCACCCCACTCGCCCTCCTGTGCGAGGCGGCGGATTACAACAACTCAGGGAGGGTCGACGATGCGGACTTGGCCTATCTCCAGGGGGTAAGTGCATACGACGTGAATGGTGACGGAGTCGTCATCTATACAGCTACTCCTCTTGTCCCTGTGCTTACTATTGCCTCCGCTCCAGTCGCCACATCGATCACATTCACAAATGGCGACCGAGTGGAGACAAGGAGTGACGTGTTTGTGCGGAGCTCGGCCGGCAATACGCAACCAATGGTTGGGATAGTGCTGAACACAGGGCAAGGCACAGTGTCTGGTGGACCCGTCTTTGTGGACAGCAACTGGTGGTGGAGAGTAACCTTTGATGCAGGTATCACCGGGTGGGCTATAGAGCCCGTACTCCAGCTCACCGCTACTCCAACGCCCCCGCCCCCGCCCCCGCCAAGTGGCTTCTCCACAAGATTCAGAGTCGGCGATATTGTTGGCTCCACAGCAAATCTGACTGTGCGCAGTTCGCCCTCAACAGATGCATCAATAGTTGGCTCAATCCCGGTGGCCACAACCCAGGGCACGGTCATCGGCGGTCCAGTTTTTGCGAGCGGCTACTCCTGGTGGCAGATTAATTGGACGAGTGGGATTTCCGGTTGGTCAGTACAAGACTGGGCAAGAGAATTTATACCTCCACCTGCTCCGAATATTACGTTTCCGACAAATGGTTCGTACCTCGCTTCAAATGAAGTAACGATACGAGGCACGATGCCTGCTCGTGAAGTAGACGGGACAGTTACCGTAAGTCGAGGTGCGACTCTGGTGGGTAGTGGGGTGATAGACACTGCGGGATCCTGGCAGGTAGCCACGACTCTCCCAGACGGGTTCTACACGATAAGCGCTATTGCCACAGATCAGTCACAGAACGTGGGGCCAGTATCTACTTCCAGGACCTTCACCATAGACACCACACCTCCACTCATGCCAAACATCACCTGGCCTGGCTCGGGTGCAACAGTAAATACTGCGACCTTTACGATGACTGGGGTCGGGGCTGAGGCGGGTAATACAATCTATATTTACGCCAACACTACGGCAGGCGCACTTCTTGGTACTGCCGTTGCAAATGGCTCCGGAAACTGGACATTTACTCTCAGCAGAGTTGATGGTCCGTATACGTTTGCGGTTATTGAAAGAGACAGAGCGGCAAACACGAGCCCTGCAAACATCCTCAGCATCACTGTTGATGCACCGCCATCTGCACCTACGATAACTACACCTTCGTCTGGTATTTATGTAAACACTAATTCGGTCACCGTTGCGGGAACAGGGTTTGCTGGAAACACCCTCCGGATATACAACGGCGGCACGGTGCTCTCAACAACCGCGATAACCGGACCAACATGGACGACGACACTGTCTGGTCTCGCAGATGATGTGTATTCACTCTATGCAGAAGAGACTGACCCAGGACAAAATGTAAGCCCCCCCTCTTCTGTCGTTACTGTTACCGTCGATACTATCGCACCTACTCCTCCAATTATTATTTCTCCAGTGAATGGAGCAATAACCTCAACCACAGTGACTGCACAGGGTACAGGTCAGACTGCCGGGGATACGATAACCTTAACCGTCAATGGAATTATTGTTGGGACGGCAATAGTAAATGGAGCCTTGAACTGGTCCTTTACAGGAGTACTTCCTGCACCTGGTTCATATACGCTGACGGCAACAGAGACGGACAGGGCGCTCAATGTTAGTGCTGTATCTGCATCAGTTACCTTTACTGCCACCTAGGACAGCAAGTCAGACCAAGAGCCCATCGAATAACTCTTCCCAACTGCAAATTCGTGTTGTCGGCTGAAAAGAATTTTATCCTCCCTCGTCGTATCCTATGGGTACGACATCGGTCGGCATAAATTTTTTCATCTCGACACCACGAATTTTCGTTATTGGAAATAGTTATTCGATGGGCTCTAAGCCAAAACAGGGTTGCTTTATCCGCACTGGGTTTGTGTGTTTGTGCTATCATCAGAGCATATGTTGTCAAAATTACGGGGAGTCATACCTCTGCCGCTCCTCACCTGGCTCTTACCGATATATCATTTTTCCCTAGCACTGCTTGGTGCACTTATCTATCGTTTTCCATCGAAACAGCTTATCGTGATAGGCATTACGGGAACAAAGGGGAAATCGAGCACCGCGGAATTGCTCGACCACATCCTGGAAGCAGACGGAAAAAAAACTGCGCTGCTTGGAACAATTCGTTTCAAGATTGGCACACACAGCACACGCAACCTCAAAAAAATGACGATGCCCGGAAGATTTTTTGTGCAAAAATTCTTGCGCGATGCAGTCACTGCGGGATGCACCCACGCAGTGATTGAAATGACCTCCGAAGGTGCAAAGCAGTTTCGGCACCGCTTCATCGACATGGACGCACTTATTTTTACGAACTTGGCACCGGAGCACATCGAGGCCCATGGTTCCTACGAAGCATATCGAGATGCAAAACTTTCTATTGCCCGAGCGCTTGCGCAGTCGTCAAAACACGAACGCTTTATGGTCGCAAATGCTGATGACAAGGAAGCAGGATTGTTTCTCGCCATTCCTGGTGTCACTCCCGTTTCTTTTGGGCTCGCGGATGCGGAGAATTTGAAAGTGGGTCCGGAGGGTGCACAGTTTTCATTTCACGGAGTACAGTGTACGAGCGGACTTGGTGGAACATTCAATGTGTTTAACATGCTCGGTGCAGGTACGTGCGCGATGGCGCTCGGCATCCCGCCACCGGGAGTCGCGCGCGGGATTGCTGATACCACTACAATTGCAGGCAGGATGGAGCACGTGGAAGCCGGGCAAACCTTCCCAGTCATTGTGGACTATGCACACACCCCTGACTCACTCGAAGCAATATATGCTGCGTTCAAGGATTATGAAAATATCTGCGTCCTCGGAAATACTGGTGGGGGACGCGACAAATGGAAGCGCCCCGTCATGGGTGCCCTCGCCGACAAGTATTGCCGGGAAATTATCCTTACCAACGAAGACCCCTATGACGAGGACCCAAAGACAATTCTTAATGACATGGCGGGGGGAATAAAAAACAAAACACCAATCATTATTCTTGATAGGCGCGAGGCTATTGCATATGCAATCAAACGTGCACATGAGTTAGGCCATGGGTCCACTGCAGTCTTAGTCACCGGCAAAGGCACCGACCCCTTCATCATGGGGCCACATGGCACGAAAACTCCTTGGGATGACCGTACTGTTACAGAGGAAGAACTGCAAAAATTGCTTACCCCTTGATTTTTTTTGAAGCACTTCCTATACTTAAATTGCGGTCTACTCCGCAACATGAAAGGGGGTGATCCATCTCAGGCGATCACCAACAAAAAGAAATCGCCGGTATATTCGATTGTCTCCTTTGCCCCAACCAGAAATGGCTGGGGCTCTCTATTCGCTCAGCGTAAGCTATTTTACACATCAAACACACGAAACATGGCAATGACGAATGCACAGCCATTTTTTTCTACTTTTCGTAAATTATGTTAATCCTGACGGTCGTCGGTGTTAGCGTAATTTGTATTTATCATTTTTCAATATCAAACAGGCGGAATATTGCGATGCCAAATGCAACGGACACATTGAGGGACTCTTTGGATCCCTGCATAGAGATTTCTATTATAGTGTCGGTTTGTTTTTTCATTGAGGGAGAGAGTCCCCGTACTTCATTACCGACAAGAATAAGTGTTTTTTCTCCAGGTAGAAATTTTTTGTAATCAATGGCACGTGCGTCCTTCTCGATAGCAATAATCTGGAATCCTTCACCCTTGAGTTTCGTGATAAGTGTGGATGGATTTTTTATACCCTCCCACGGAATTGTTTTTTCTGCGCCGAGAGCCGTTTTTGCGATTTCTTTTACGGGGCGAGCAAACTTGTCGAGCGGAGTAGGTGTATACCCCGAAAGATAGACATGGGAGACACCAATGGCGTCACTCGTGCGAAACATCGACCCCACATTGTGTGCGCTACGGATATTGTGCAGGAGCACGCGAATATCTTTCTTCGCTGCAGGGTCGTGTGGTGTCACGTGTCTGTGGTATTAAATCGAACTTGAGGACTTCGGCATGCCGGTTGCATCCGTGCCTCCACACTCACCCCTCGCTACCACACTCACACTGGCAACCCCCGCCTCGCAGGAATTTCCATAGGTTTTTCCGTCAGAACCACACACAGGGTCATACTGTGCAGTACACATTATTACCCCCGTGGGTTTTTCTGGGGATATTTGCGTGCCGGGAAGTGGGGTTGGGCATGCTGAAAATTCACAGGCTGGACCAGTGCGCCCCACTGCTGAGCCATCAGGACAAAGCTTCGCCTCCATTGTGCAAGCAACTGGTGCAGTGGGTTTAGACACAATTGGAAGTTCTGTTTTTACTCTGGGAATTACAGGGGAAACAGTGGGTGGGCTTTGCTGGGCGGTGTCACCACATTTGTCTGGTGCCCCCGGAAGTGTGGGGCATGGTGGCTTTACGTCGTCCGTCTTTTTTTCATACAGCGGACTATCTCCTTTCATCCCCTCATCCTCATAAAGAGGATTCACTGACTTTACTCCCTGTTCTTTTATGGCAAATTCAGAAATCGCTCTCATTGTATTTTTTACCAACACGCTGACCGCACGTGCCTGCCCAAATGCCTCCCCGAATTTCCCTTCTGCAAATGCACTCCTTCCTTGTGCGAGCATGCCACCCGCCGTCTCCAGCCCAGCCTTCATGCGATCGCCAAAATCTCTTTTTTGTGTCTGGCGCCCTATCGTCATGTTTGTTGAAATTCGCGCAGGAGTATTATCTATGCGCACAGGAGCTGTTTTTTCTTTATCGCCGGCACTTCCAGCTCCCGCACTAGCATCCGACGCACTGGTCTTATCGACGCGATGTACTCCAGGCTCATCGATCGCAATTTCAGTCTTTCGTACACCCTGCTCTCTAATTGCAATAGCGGTTCCGGTATATGAACCACTTTCAATGCCTGAGTGCAGTGGCGCCATGCGTATTCCTTGCTCTTTTATGGCAATCGCTCCCTCAGCTTTTATTTCCGCCTCAAGTTTAGCCACCTCCACTTTCAGTAAATTATATTCTGATTCTGCGCGTACGAGCTCAGCCTCAGCTTTATCTTTCACATCAACTTGTCTTTCTACGATCGCAGTCCACGAGTCGATAATGCTTGACCGTACACCCCGTAGTGCGGGAGCAATCAAGTCCACGTCATCACCACCCACTCGCGATGCATCTTCCGCGTAGGGATCATCTCTCCACCGGGCTTCCGCCTGTCCAAGAAGCGAAGCATGGAGGAGTGACTGTTTATCCAGTTTCGTGAGTGCAACTTCCAACTTTGGACTACTCGCGTCTTCTTTGACAGCCACCAGTTGCTTGTGCAGTTTTTGCTGTGCGTGATGATAGTTTTTCAGTGCATGGATAAATGCTTTTGCGTTACTGGGATATTTTTTTTCTACCGCTAGTATTTCAGCAAACTTTTCGTTTGAAACGCGCATATCCAGTTCAAATTTTTTATCAGCAGAAAACGTAAACATTCGCTCCA
This sequence comes from Candidatus Lloydbacteria bacterium, assembly GCA_043720495.1. Taxonomy (GTDB): domain Bacteria; phylum Patescibacteriota; class Minisyncoccia; order Phycocordibacterales; family UBA6899; genus MHLP01. Next base: position 10,607 of record JAYSSO010000044.1, read on the forward strand.
TTCGGCGTTTCCACTCTTTTACAATATACCAAGAGCTGGTGGGTAGTGTGCCGCTGTTTGTAATGCCCAAGTCAGCAACTTCTACATTTTGCTCTAGTTGCACACCTGTCGCCCCAGCAGGCGGGGTGACGGTCGGTTGAGTCGACTGTGCAAACGTAACTGACCAAAACGAAAGCATCCCAAGAACGATAAAAGTAAGTATGTGTTTCATATTCTTTATTGTACGCTTGTGTCCAAAAAAGTACCATCCTGCCGTGTACACCTCATGTAAACAGAGTGCTCTTCAAAAAATCAAAGGTTTATGTTACTGTTGCAACGTTCTATAAAAAAACCCTTGTTGCTGTTTTGGTAGATAACAGCGAGTAGGCAAAATACGAAATAAAATCTACACTAAAAACAAACGCCCCTATAGCTCAGCTGGTAGAGCAGTAGCCTTTTAAGCTAACGGTC
>JAYSSO010000045.1:0-10915 GCA_043720495.1 Candidatus Lloydbacteria bacterium
GCGATCTTTTTGGAGTCGACTATTGCACCAAAGCGGAAGAAAAAGAGTACAAAAAACACCAATAAATAAACCGGTGTTATTGGGTATTATCTCGAAAAAAACTATACGATATATCGTATAGTTTTTTTCTATATTCCCAGTGCGATACGTATATCTTCTGGTGGAACCCACTCTGGCGTAAAAGTCACCTCGATCTGTACTCGGAGACCGAGGGGAAGAAGTGCTTTTTTTACGGACGACACAATCTCTTCGGCATATGGACAAAAAGGAGTCGTAAGTGTCATGAGAATTTCGATGCCCTGCTCGTTCGTCTTAATGTCATAGATAAGCCCAAGCGTATGTATGTCGATATGCATCTCCGGGTCCTCCACGGTCTTGAGTGCCTTGATGATTTCTGCATTTGTCGGTTCGGTAGACATATTTACACAAGTGATTCAAATCCTTCGCGAGAAATTTTTTCGGCAAGCTCTTTTTCGCCCGAAGCAACAATTTTTCCACCATTCATAACATGCACACGGTCCGGTGTAATGTGCTCAAGGAGCTTACTATAGTGCGTTACGAGCAGAAATCCTACACCCTTTTTGCGCAGTGCATCAATAACAGCAAACAATCTCTTCAGCGCATCAACATCCACTCCGGAGTCTATCTCATCAAGAAGTGCGAACTTCGGTTCAAGTGCGAGCAGTTGTAGCACTTCACTTTGCTTCTTTTCTCCGCCCGAGAGTCCTGTATTCAAATGCTTCTTAAGGAAAGTCGGGTCAATGCCGTACTCATTTGCCCGAATTTCCATCATTTTGTAAAAATCAAGAGGGCTGAGATTACTCTCGGGTGTAATGCTTTTGTGTGCTCGATATAAAAAATTAGTAAGGGTTACCCCTGCAATTTCTGGCAAATGCTGAAGTGACAGAAAAATGCCCGCACGGGCTTTTTTCTCAGTTGCGAGCTCTGTGATATCCGTGCCGTCAAGCACAACTGCCCCAGCAGTCACATGGTATGTTGGGTGCCCCATGATTGCGTTTAGGAGTGAAGACTTTCCTGACCCATTTGCGCCCATAAGCACATGCAACTCACCACTTTTCAATGCAAAAGACACACCATCCAAAATAGTGCGCTCGCCCGCCGTGACAATCAAGTCTTTTACAACAAAATCACTCATAGATAATGCTCGCATTACACACTGTTTAACTAAAAAAAACAACCCCATGTGGGGTTGTACTACACAGGAGTACCTATGAACTATTGGTATTACTGTCGATATCAGAGAGGATTTCGCGGGCTGCATTGTATCCACAGGCACCAGTGACTCCCCCGCCAGGATGCGTTCCCGCACCGGAGAGATACAAGCCTTGAATCGGTGTACGATAATCTGCCATGCCACGGATAGGACGCAATGAAAATAATTGCGAAAGCCCCATGCCACCATGAAAGATATTTCCTCCAACCATTCCAAACATACGCTCCAGATCTTGTGGCGCCAGTACCTGCACTCCCGTGACTATCTCGTCGATGTTGGAAATGTATTCACGTAGAATGGGCATCACCACATCTTGGAAATAGGGCTCCTGTGACCCAGTTCCAGAATAGTTTCTATCGTATGGGAAAAACTGCAAAAAAATATTCATCACATGGGCGCCTGGAGGTGCAAGCGTGTTGTCCACCACACTCGGAATAGTCAACTCAAGGATGGGGCGAGCAAAATGATACTTTCCTTCCTGATAAAGCCGGAGCGCTTCCAAGATGTAGGAAACCGTAGGAGCAATGTGTATCGTCCCTTGATGCTGGGGCCCGGGAATCGTACCTGGCATCGCACGAAAATTTGGCAGGGCGGAAAGTGTCAAATTTACCTTCATCGATGCACTCTTTGTATTGCGCGCAGCAACATTCTTTCGTACATCATCTACGATACTGGACGATGCAAGTAATTTTTCGAATGTGTGCGTAGGATTAATTGCGGAGACCACAATGTCTGCCTTAAATAGGCGTCGCGTTGGAAAATTCCATCCGTTATGACCTACTACTTTCGCCACTACGCCAGAGACATGGTGACCCTCCGCAAGAGTTATGCGCTGTGCTTCAGCACAAGAGATAATGGACACGCCAAGTTCGCGGCATGATAAAGCAATGGAATTTGAAATACCTCCCATTCCTCCACGCATGTACCCCCAAACCCCTCGAGCACCACCAGCCTCACCCATCACATGATGCAAAAGCACATAGCCACTTAATTCAGTTGCGCCTATCAAGGCGTCGGTGAGGAGGGTTGCCTTCAGTACATCAGATTCAAACCACCCATCCAAATATTTCACTGGGTCTGATAAGAGGAGTTTGGCCATGCGAAACATTTGCACGGGATTCAATCGAAATATGTGACGCATAAACTGCAACAGATTTTTTACGTCGCCGATATTTCGAGGCGGGATATTCGGTGGCGTCATCGTCATCACACTCGCCATCCAATCGGCAATCTCACCCAGCTGATGCTCATAGCGAGGATAGGCCTCTGCGTCTTTTGCAGAAAATTTTGCAATTTCGCGCTTATTGAATTCCATATCAGGACCCAAAAAGAGCGAGCTTTTGCCATCAGCAAGTGGTGTGAAGGAAGATGGATTACGACACAGCACCTCATATCCAAAGCGCCTCAAGTCGAGTTCCCGAACAATCTCAGGCAAAAAAAGACTATTCAGATACGAAGCCGACGAGATTTTATAGCCCGGAAAAGTGGTAGTGTCGGTCGATGCTGCACCACCAACATTTGCCCTTGATTCAAGTACCGTCACTTCATGTCCAGCTTTTGCAAGATACGCCGCGGCAACGAGACCATTGTGTCCGCCACCGATAACCACAATTTTTTTGCAAGCCATTTTCTTTTTCCTTTATACAGAAAAGACTCAAAGAACCTCACTTCGGTTTAGCACAAGGTCAAGAGAAAAACAAATGAATCTGAGCCTACTGCGTGAGTGCTCCGCGAAGGGTGGCGAGTGCGAGAAGTGCACACCTTTCCCGCTGGGGCGAAATAATCGTGCCATAGAGTTCGTACATATCTTTCTCAGTGAGATTCCTGATTTCGCTCTTACTCATTCCTTTCACTTTGTCAGTAAGCATCGAAGCTCCTGACTGTGAAATTGCGCATCCAAAACCTTCAAATGAAATGTCTTCAAGAATTTCATCTTTCCATTTCAAATATAAAATTAAATCATCCCCACAGGAAATATTCTCCCCTTTTTGCTTCACATTATACCCCTCCATCAGCCCACGATTGTGGGGGCGCTTATAGTGCTCGAGAATATGTTCTTGGTAAAGCGTGTCCATGAAACTTGCTATTTCGCAAATATTTCCTTGGCTTTCATGAGACTCTCGAGAAGTGCATCAACGTCAGCTGTGGTATTGTAAATATGAAAACTGGCACGTATAGTTGCGGGAATCATAAACGCAGTGTGCAGTGGAATAGCACAATGATGTCCTGGCCTGACCGCCACGGAGTCTCGAGCCAGAATTTCAGCAATATCATGTGGGTGTGCCCAGTCTGCGGTGAAACTTACGGAACCAGCATTTTTTGCAACAGCACCATCAGCAAATACATGTATACCAGGAATCCGATCAAGCTTGCGTATGAGTGTAGATGCAAGCATGCCACAGTGCGCATGTATAACATTCACATCGATGTCACGAATGACGTCAATGGCAGCAGCAAGACCAATAACTCCTCCAATATCCTTGGTCCCTGCCTCAAATCGCTCAGGTATCGTTGCCCATGTCGCATCATCATTCCCCACGCGTGCAATCATGTGTCCTCCAAACATTGATGGATTCAACGTTTCAAGAAGTGAGAGTTTGACCCACAGTGCTCCCACTCCGGTAGGTGCAAACATTTTGTGCCCAGAAAAATACAGCGCGTCAGCTCCAAGCGCCTCGGCATTTACGGGGATGTGACTCATTGCCGCTGTGACATCCACCAGCACAATGGCACCATGCAAGTGCGCAATATCCGCAATGCGCTTAACGTCATTTATCATGCCCGTCACATTTGATGCAAGAATAATGGAGACAATAGCAGTGTCACCACCTATTAGCTCCTCAGCCTTTTCGTAGTTGAGCTCAAGTCCTGAGAGTGGAATAAGCCGAAGTTCCCGGCTACTACGTTTTGCAAGTTGCTGGAGCGGCACAAGTGCACTGTGGTGTTCCATTACACTAGAAACAATGTTGGTCTTTCCCTCAAGTTTGCCTGACTCTTCAAGCATGCGCACGAGCATATTGGAGGAATCTGTTGCACCTGCGGTAAAAATGACTTCGCTGGCAGAAGTTGCACCCAGAAACGATGCGATAGTCCGTCTCGCCCCCTCATAACGTTCCGATGCACGTAACGCCTCCTTAAATAACCCGCGGTGCACATTGGCGCGATAATCAAAATAATATTCGTCAACGGCTCTAATAACGGAAACTGGGGTAAGTGACGTCGCCGCACTATCCAGATAGTGCATCGCACCATTTTTGAGTTGTGGAAAGTACTTGCGTATATTATCAATATCAATCATTTTATTTATTTCTCCTTTGTTAAATTTGGGAGTATCAAATTCATCATATCAATATTTTCATCACCAAGAAAGACTTCCAAAAAATGACCTTCCAAGAAGAGGGTTCTGCTCTCCTCATCGGACAAACCACGCAGTTTTGGATAAAATGCATCACCCTTGTGTACGTGAGAAATCGAGAGTTTGTGAGTACAGTTCACCTCGTTTGATGCAATATCTAAAGATGGAATAGCATCTATTTTTGCAGTCGAAGATAGCGCAAGAAATTTCGCCTCCTGCCCCCCCCTTACCCCCCTTACCCCCGCATGTATATCTACCAGTCCGCGATAGAGTATCCGCGAAGTGCCACTCCCTACTCCCGCAGAGCGAATTTCTGAATGCGTGTCATCTGCAAGGTGCCGCGCAGTCACATCGATATCAAACTCTGCATGTGCTGTGGCCACAAGCCCCTGTAGTACTGTCACCTTTGCTCCGGAACCAATGAGTAAATTTTCCGTCATTGACGAAACGAGTTTATTTCCTGCAATAACTTCACGCCAAAGGACCTCCGCGTGCCCCGCCACAATCGCGCGCGATGCATACATCGCCATCGCCTCTCTGCTGAGTGTGTCACTCTGTGTGATACGCACGCGTGTCCCCCGCTCAGAAAGTACTACTAATGTGCGTGCATGGACACTCCCCACGCCGCCTCCACTCAAACGACTAGTGAAATCAAGTTTCGCTCCTTCTTTAACAATAACGACGACAACGTCTGCGGAGGATTTAAGTGGTACCGTAGTATCGAGTGTAAGTGTCTCAGTGATAAACGTCTCATCCTCCTTCATGTTGGGCTGAACATACACCACAAGTCCTGACGCAAAGAGCGATTGCCCCAGTGCGCGAAAATGATCCTTCGCACCAGGAAAAAAATTGCTCTCCATAAGCCCCTTCAGGATGGGTTCCACCTCTTCCTGTGTCATTGCCTCCTTCCAGGTGTAAATTTCAAGACCCTTGGTGGAGTCTACGTGATACTCGGCACACCCGGAATAGTCAGGATCAGTTTCGGGAAATAGTGCAGAAATACCAATACCATGCTTAATGGCTTTTGGGAGACTCTTCGATTCTTCAAGCCTTTTTGCTCGGAACGACTGCGCCCACTCAGGTTCTTTGAGTATCGTGCTGATTTCTTTGACTCTGGTGTTATTTGACAAGATGGTAAAAATATACTATACTTCACACGGACTGTAAACCCCGCACATTGCGGTAGTTCAAATTCAAGGAGTCACAATACCATGAGTGTACTGGGAAACATAGTCGCTGGTGCGAGAGACATCGGCACCGAAACGCTGTCGGTGCGGTGGGCATTCTGGGCTGGCATATTCCTTGGGCTGTCAGCTGGGAGTCACACAGGGTCGGCTTGGCTCGGGCTTAGCGTTGGAATGGGCATCTTCATACTCGTCGGTGCCATCTTTGGAGCTGTCCGCGAGGCAATCGTTTCAGCCCACAAAATCATTGGCAAATGACTAGCTGATCATGCTCCACGTGTACAAATGATTCATGCTCGCCAGCGAAGTTAGCCGGCCACCAGTAACCCTGGTGGCATTTTGTTTCTACTCTTTTACAGAAGAAAAAATCACCACTATGGGTGATTGTTACACTTCGGGAAGTTCAAGAACTTCTGAATAAGCAACTTCTGCTAAAAGCTCTTTTTGAAATGGGGAGTAAAGCGCAGTGCCAATTATTTTTTTACCACCGAGGGCCAAGGGCAAAAAGACGCGATCAGCGGGCATCATTTCGGCAAGGGGCAAGTTGTCGACCTGAAACCACGTAGGGTCCGTCATCTCATCAGTTGCATGATAGTCCCCTCCCCAAGATGGAAGGGTATAAAAATGTACACGTGCAATGAATATCGTTCCATCTGATTTGGTGTTGTGAAACTCCATGATGGCAATTTTTGTAAGGGCCGTAGGTAAAGCCACGAGACCGGACTCTTCGAAGAGTTCGCGTACTGCGGCAACACGCAAGCACTCTCCCTTATCCGGGCCACCACCATAGCCATTCCAACATCCCGCCCCGATCTTGCGCGTTTTCCGCGCAAGGAGTATTTCACTCCCTCGAATCGGGAAACATACTGTCGCCTCAAGTAAAACTTTTTCTTCCTGCATATATCTGACCCAAAATATTACTTCTTCAAAAAAGTATACGGAAGTTTAGCGAATCTGCAATCTTCCGAAGTTCTTAGATATAAAAAACGGGCTATTGTCCGCTTTCAACTACCGCACACCGTCCCACTCTGCCATGAACTGTTCGAGAAATGCTTCCATATACTTGTGCCTTTCTTCAGCAAGTCGCTTCCCCGTTTCAGTCTTCATCCGACCCTTAAGCAGAAGGAGTTTTTCGTAGAAATGATTGACGATCGTCCCCTTGCGTGCCTTGTATTCTGCCTTAGTCGCGTGAAGTAATGGCGGAAGTTCCGGATCATGAATAATCTCTTTGAATGTCGCTCCGGTAATCCCAGCGCGCAAGACACCAATCGCTCCAAGCGCGTCGAGTCGATCTGCGTCCTGCACTACTTTTCCCTCAATGGTAGCCATTTCATCAGAGACTCCCGCACCCTTAAACGAAATTGTGGCAATCAACCAACCCTGTGGCAGAGACCACAGGGTATGCGGGAGAATACATGACCTTGCGTTAAAATAACCTCAGTTGTGCTGACTCCATCGTGTTTCCCTGTGTGCCTTGATTTTTTACATAGCGTTCCACAACACTCCAATTGCCACGCCCAGACACTGTTGCGAGATAATAGCCATCAGACCAGAATTCGCCACCCCAGAGCTCTTTGCGGAGGTCAGGAAATTTCTTGAACAAGTGCTTTGCAGTGATGCTTTTATAGAGTCTCACGAAATCTCCCCCTGCATATTTGGGAGCGAAGGAGCAGAGGAGGTGAATGTGATCTCCATCACACCCTATTTGTTCAATCTCAAAATCGTAACGTGGTTCGAGCTCCTTGGAAATTTCCTTGAGTGCAGTGGTGATATCCGCTCGCAACAGTGCCTTACGGTACTTTACGGGAAACACGATGTGATAGTGCGTATCATAGACGAAGTGGTGTCCTCTTTTCAGGGTCATGTATACAGCATAGTCTTGAAAACCAAGGTTTTCAAACTTTCCTTAGTGGACATGCGGCAGAGACCGCATGGTATGGCGGGGCGCTAATGATCTTTTGAATGTGTGCCTGCTCGGAATCTGATATGCCACACGAATCCATGATTTCCTGAATCATTCGAGGCGCAACGGATTCATCCCCATCGTGAAACTTGTAGTCTCCAATGTCATGAAGCAAGGCCGAAACTTCACAAACGAAGAGATCTGCTTCTTCGATACGCCCAAGGAAAAGAGCTGTGTTGGCAACACGTCGAGCGTGAAAATAGTCGTGTGCAGTATCGTTTCCAAGAAGCTTATTTTTTACAGCTATCTCAACGGCCTCAATGATCGCAGTTTTGTCCATGAAATTATCTCCTTAATCTAGTTAGAGTAAAACACATTATTCAAAAAATAGCAAACTGTAAAACGTTCATAACTTGGATGAATTTCTGTTTTTTCGAGACGAAAGGTTTGTGGGGGTGTACTTGGGGTACATCCCCCAAACCTTTCGGTGATGAAAAAATCGAAGTGTGCCAAATTTGGAAGTTTCGGGCAAGTCAAAGATTTGGGATGAAATGCAAGGCGACTAGAGAATGATGTCTGAGCGGACGTACTCCTCGTACGTTCGCCAGACTCGTTCTCGACGGCAACGAAGCAGATTGCCCGAATTTCATACTCAAAAAACTTTCACAATCTAGATGCAATTCGATTTTTTCGAGACGAGAGTGTTTGGGGGGTGTACATGGTGTACATCCCCCAAACCTCTCGGTGATGAAAAAATTGAAGTGCGCTAGATTTGGAAGTTTTTAGTGGTGGGCTTCGCCGGTACGTGGAATACCGAGCGCAATCAATTTCTCCAGCAACCTCCCAACATCAAAAGCCTGTTTGCGATTCAACCCCACCCCACCTTCTGCCCTGCTCATTTCAATTTGCTGTGCAAATTCATCACGTTTTGTAAAACCGCCAATACGTTGTGCAATTGAATCTTCAAAATTCTGCTTTTCTCTGGGACCAAGTGAAAGCTGAAATTGACCAGCAACAAACTCCGCAATACGATTGATAAACTCCATGCTCCGAATTTGTGTTCCTCCAAATCCTTTTGCCCTGCGGTAACGTTGAATATCGAGCGCGTGTTCAACCACCGCAACAAGTTTCGTAGCCATATCGGTCGCGCGTGCTACAGGAAGACCGACTCCCCCCGACTCATAGTCAGCCATGAGCGTACGCAAATAACTCGAACCGTCCATTCGCCCAGAAATGACCGCCTCAGTTATCTTTTGCAGTCGTGTAATCTGATCAAACGTAAGTTCCTCAATAAGATAATTTACAATACTTTTCACTTGGAGTTCGTTTGGGGAGTCGTAGGGATATATGCGCGCAATCTGTTCGATCTCGGTCACAATGGTTGTTCCTGGGGCAAGTTTGAGAATTTGTGCTTTCTCAGGATTGGGTACGATGCGCTCCACCCGTCCGTCGCTCATATATACAATACGATGCGCGTAGGGTAAATATTTTGCATCATGTGTCACGAGTAGTACCGTTTTTTTGTCTTTGGAATTAATTTCTGCAAGTGTATCCATAACCTGGGCTGCGGTAATAGAGTCTAGGTTACCAACTGGCTCATCAGCAATGAGAATCTGTGGGTCGTTTACCAGTGAGCGTGCGACCGACACGCGCTGTTGCTGACCTCCCGAGAGAAGGGTCGGTCGCTTATGTGCAACTTTGTCTATCATAAAACGGCGGCACAGTTCCATCCCTCGCTCAAACCGCTCGTCAGGAGGGACTCCGTCGAAAATAAGTGGGAGTGCAACATTGTCGAGAACGGTAATTGAGGGTATGAGGTTAAACGACTGATACATGATACCCATCGTCTTTCGCTGAAAATACACCATCTGCATGGGAGAAAAGTCGTAGATACTTTCACCGTTCACATACATCTTCCCCGCTGACGGTTCCAAAACACCAAACATGCAGTACAGTAGGGTCGACTTGCCACAACCGGAAGGACCGAACAGAATGATATATTCCTGATCAAAAATTTCAACGGATGCACCTTTGTTAGCCTTGAATTCATTCTCCTTACCAAGGTTGTAGGTGATCTCTATTTTGTCCCCAAAAATAATCGGTTTCGCCATACTTACTCTATTATATAGAAGGATTCGCAAGAATGCACAAAACCCGCCCATGGCGGGTGGGTTTATGGGTGACGAACGACAAACTGTTCGCCATCTTTGTATAAACGTAAGTTGTTGTAACTAGCAACAACAAGTCCTTCCGCGGGACGCGCCTCAACATAAATACGCATGTTACTAATGAACTCTTGATAACATTCCTCAGTAATTTCCTCCCTCAATCCAGGTGAAGCACAGTCTTTGTCCATCACGCAAAAAACATTATCTTAGCCCATGCGACCGCATAGGCTAAGATAATGCTTTTAGCCTTGACGAATCATTTGGGGTTATTATACCATCCCCAAATAACCCTTCCATTGTTTAACCACCTGCGCTATACTGGTGACATATGTCCTTCATCACCGTACAAGCGCATGATACTGAAGCCCTGCTTCGGGAAAAGTTGCACAACGCTTCCGACGAAGCGTATAAAACGAGATTAAAAGCAATATTACTCATAAAAAAAGGCAAGAAGCGGTTTGAAATTGTTGACCAACTCACGGTTGACGCAAAAAGTGTGACTACATGGCTTGCAAAGTACAACGAACATGGGAGCGAGGCCCTTGTGTCCAACAAAGGTGGCAGACCCGGAGGCAACCCCAAGTGGGATGCCGTAATCTTCGAGGACCTCGCAAAGGAAATCGACAAAGGTGGCTATTGGTCAATTCCCCGCATGCAGGAATGGCTCACGAAGCACAAACACGTGGACATTCCCGAACAAACCGTGTGGTATCGCATGGATCAACTCAATTATTCATACAAAGGTGCACGACCGCATCCAGTGCAGGGAAACAAGGAGAAGCAAGACGACTTTAAAAAAACGGACTCACGCCGTTCTTGGAGCCGCTGAAGGAAAAACCCTTCGAACTCTTCTTTGGAGATGAGATGCGCTATGGACTCATCTCCAACTTCAGGAGAAGCTGGTCGAAGGTGGGTGAGCGCACAATTATTGATAGTCAACAATCCTTTGATAATCGCTATCTATTCTCCGCAGTTGCTCCGCTCTCTGGCAAGAGTTTTCATATTTCATCAATTGATGGCTTTGACAGTGCCGCTGCACACACCTTTCTCCTTGAGCTCAAGCGTGAGTAC
>JAYSSO010000046.1:0-4033 GCA_043720495.1 Candidatus Lloydbacteria bacterium
CTTCTCCCCACCTTTAAATACGAAGGTATTGGTATTCTGTATCTATGGCGAAAAAAATGGGAAACAAAAAGAAGCACCTCAGTTATGAGGAGCGCTTCAGTATCGAAAAGATGCTCCGGGTGGATGACACACTCACCCACATAGCCAAAACCCTCGGTCGAGGACTTTCTGGCATCAGTGAGGAAGTGAGTGCAAACGGCGGGCGGACGAAGTACACCGCCACAAAAGCACAACTACGCGCCTATTGGAAGCAATATCGCAAGAAACGAGACTGCAACAAGGTGGCGATGACCCCGGGAATGATCCGCATTGTGGAGGGTGAGCTCAGCAATAGGCGTTCTCCCGAGGAGATTGCCCTCTGGCTCAAACAACGCAAATTCCCCTGTACCCCAAGCGCAAAGAGTATTCGGAAGTTTATCGCGTCACGATCCTCCCTCGAACGCTTTCTCTTCTGGAATCGAGTGAAGAAGAAGAGTGGGCCGAAGTCGAGTACTATTTTTCTCAAGGACCCAGGGCGCAAATCAATTGCGGAGCGTCCCAAGGAGGCAAACACGGAATATGGCCACTGGGAGATGGACTTTATTGTGTCTGCGCTCTCCTCGTCCGTTTTGCTTGTCCTCGTGGAGAAACAGACGAAACTCCTGCGGATGGCAATACTCCCGAATCGGGAGAATGGGCTCGTGAATGGAGCGATCGTGCGTCTGCTTTTGGGATACACGGTGCATACGATCACCACCGACAATGACATTGCATTTGGTGACTGGCGTACGCTGGAACTTATGACCGGTGCGGGAATATACTTTTGTCACCCTTATCACTCATGGGAAAAGGGACTAGTGGAGAATACCAATCGTTGGGTGCGTGAATTTATTAAAAAAAAGACCGACATTGCGGGATATATGGATACATTTATTGCAGACGTGGAGTCATGGATGAACCATGGACCGCGATTGTGCTTGCAGGGAGCGAGTGCGTATGAAATGATGATGCAAAAGGAATATGGAAAGTTTGTGCATTCGTTATCAATTAATTTCCCAATATATTCGTATTAGGGGGTTGGGAGACGCCCTACAGTCTTTTTTTAGTATACTCTTTTTTGCATAATTTGTCAAGCGTACGCTCTCTTTGGGAAATAGTGTAATATGAGGACTATGCTCACCAAAGAAGACATAGAAAACCTGTCCACGCTGGCACGACTGGAGTTGGCTGATGAGGAAAAAGAGGCGTTTGCTCAGGCTTTGGGTCCCATTATTGCGTATGTTTCCGAGGTGTCTGCTGTGGTGACGAGTGGTGAGGAAATGCCTCAGGTGGGCGCTTTGCGCAACGTCATGCGGGAAGATGGACCAGCACTGGGGGGAGGTACCTTCACTGAAGCAATTCTTAAAAATGCACCACACACTGAAGATGGATATGTGCGTGTGAAGCAGATTTTTTAATGTATGCGCGCTATTTACTGCACACTCAACCATGCCCATCAATCTTAAAACAATAACCATAAAAAAAGCACAAGATGCACTCCGAAACGGGGAGTATACCTCGCACGCACTCACCGAGGCAGTACTCACGGAAGCCAAGAAAAAAAATCCCGAGATAAACGCCTATGCAGAAATTTTTGATGATGCCATGCAATGTGCAGATGAGGCAGACAAAAAAATTAAATTAGGACAAGCCCTCCCGCTTACGGGAATTCCTGTAGCAATAAAGGACAATATGCTTTATCGAGGTCATGAATCAACCTCCGGCTCAAAAATACTGCGTGGGCATATTGCCACGTACAGTGGTATGGCAGTAGAAAAGTTGCTCGCACAAGATGCGGTCATCGTGGGGCGTACCAACATGGACGAGTTTGCAATGGGAAGTTCATCAGAAACCTGTGCGTATGGGATAGTGAAGAATCCTGTCGATATTACCCGAATTCCTGGGGGATCTTCGGGAGGTGCAGCAGCGGCACTGAAGATGGATGGCGCACTCGGGACGTTTGGTTCAGATACCGGTGGGTCTATTCGACAACCCGCATCACTCACGGGACTGGTTGGTCTCAAGCCCACCTATGGTGCAGTATCGCGCAGTGGCCTCATGGCGCTTGCTTCTTCGTTTGATCAAATTGGACCGTTCGGGAAAACGGTAGGTGATGCAAAGATTCTTTTTGATGCTATTGCCGGACACGACCCCATGGACAGTACGACAGTTCCCGCACATCACGACCTGCGAAAGCAAAGTATAAAAAAAGAACAATTAACTATCGGTGTACCCGAAGCATTTATTGCAATGGATGGAATCGACGATGATGTCCGCGTGCGCTTTCGTGAAACGATAGCGGAGTTGAAGCGCATGGGACACACGGTTGTATCAGTAGACCTGCCTCTGCTCCCAAAAGCGCTTGCGGTGTATTACATCATTCAACCCGCAGAGGCATCCGCAAACTTAGCCCGCTTTGATGGTATCCGTTACGGTTTTTCGAAGGATGCAGAGCGCCTCATCGATGTGTATCGACAGTCTCGTGGGGAAGGGTTTGGTAAAGAAGTGCGTCGGCGTATTCTACTTGGAACGTATGTCCTTTCGACGGGCTATTATGATGCCTATTACAACAAGGCGGTTGCGGTACGAAGACAAATTACGAGTGAGCTGGATGATGTGTTTCAAAAAGTTGATGCAATTGCAACCCCGACGACCCCGTCGCCCGCATGGAAGCTGGGCGCAAAATCCGCGGACCCAATCAAGATGTACCTCGAAGATATTTTTACCGTACCTGCAAACATCGCCGGAATCCCGGCCCTTTCAGTGCCGAGTGGGGTGGTTGTGCGGGGTGGAGCATCGCTACCTCTTGGTATTCAGTTCATGGGTGCGCACTTTCAGGAGGACACTCTTTTTCAAATAGGGAAATCAGTCGAAAAAATCTATGAGTGATACAGCAAAGCCCGCAGGAAAACCAGCAGGTAAGCCAGTAGGAAAGCCAGCAAGTGGCCAATCTTTTTCCATCAATGGTGCTGAGTTTGGTGTGCTTATCGTTGTTTTACTTGTGCTGGGGGCTGTGTATGGTGTGATTTACGGATTTGGTGGCCAAGATACTCCTATTGGCCGACTTCTGTCTAAGGTGCATGATACTGCGGTTACTATTTCGACAATTATCTCTATGTTGGCGCTTCTGGTTGCCGTGTACTCGTATATGAAACTCAGTGAAGTAACAGCTGCTGAGACAAAAAAACTTGGACTTGCACTTTCTTGGAACAGTGAGCGCAAACAAAAAAATGAACGTTGGGAGCGCGTGGAAACATATATGACCTCACTCAATTCTTCGGATTGGAAAATTGCAATTCTGGAAGCAGACAATATTCTTGATCAAGTAGTGGAGCGTATGGGTTATGAGGGGTCAACACTTGGTGAGCGCATGAAGAATATTGAGGCGAGTGATTTTCCTTATCTAGAAGAAGCCTGGACCGCACATAAAACTCGTAACGCAATTGCGCACAAGGGTACAGACTATGGGATAACGCGAAGTGAGGCAGAGCAAACCATAAACATCTACCATCGCGTGTTTAAGGAACTGGGGTATTTGTAGTCGTTTCGGTGACAGCTAAAAAAACACTACGTTTATTTTTGGAGCCGCCTCCCAGACTTGAACTGGGCACCTACGGTTTACGATACCGTTGCTCTACCAGATGAGCTAAGGCGGCAAGCTAGTATCAAGTAGGTAGATACTAGCATGGAGCCGTTTCCCGGGATCGAACCGGGTACCTTCTCCTTCGCTTACACTCCTTCTTCATGTATACAAGGAGGCTAGACTGTATCTTAAACTTATCCAAGTGGAGGAAGTTTCCCTTGTCAGTCGTTCGGGCGATGCGAACCGCCACGGTCTTGTCCATTTTTGTGGATATTAACCGTAATTCGGGGGACAATATACGATTTCTCGCATATCGGGCAGGGATCTTGCGACCCACCATGGAGATGCTCTACCAATTGAGCTAAAACGGCAAAAATAAATCAAAAGAACCAACCCACGCATCGTACACTAGTCTCTAAATTTTTTCAATTT
>JAYSSO010000047.1:0-10730 GCA_043720495.1 Candidatus Lloydbacteria bacterium
TGTGATTGAAAGTCCTTTACGCAAAGAATTTGAGCACATGCTGAATAGGGAACCTGAAATGTATGCACAGTTTATTGATGAAATACCAGAAATCGACCCCCCAGCTATTGATCTGATTGCCGTGACTAGCGGGCCAGGGCTTGAGCCTGCTCTGTGGGTGGGGATTAACTTTGCAAAGGCACTTTCTCTGGTATGGAAAGTGCTCGTACTGCCTGTAAATCACATGGAAGGACATTTGCTCACTCCCCTCCTTGAGCGTACCGAAAGTGCCTTTAAGCTTCAGGATGCAGCACTCCCGCTCTTAGGGCTCCTTGTGTCGGGGGGGCATACTGAGCTTGTGCTGATGCGTACGTGGGGTCACTATGAAATTATAGGACAAACACTTGATGATGCGGTAGGTGAAGCGTTTGATAAGGTGGCACGCATGCTCGGACTCCCTTACCCTGGTGGACCACAAATTTCTCGAATCGCGGAGTCAGGTACTCTTGGCCGTTATGATTTACCTCGCCCCATGCTTCATGCAAAAAACTTTGATTTTTCATTTTCCGGTCTAAAAACTTCCGTATTATATTTAGTAAAAAAAATGGGTATACTCACTGAAGAACAGAAAGCCGATATTGCGCGCGAATTTCAAGAAGCATGCGTGGATGTGCTCACCCAAAAGACACTGCGTGCAACGCGTGAGTATGGGGCGCACACAGTTGTGGTGGGAGGTGGTGTGTCAGCGAATACACGACTGAAAGAAAGACTTACTCTACGCCTCAGTGAAGAACATATCCCCGTGTTTTTTCCAGAGCCAGCACATGCGACCGACAATGCGCTGATGATTGCTATTGTTGCAGGTGCAAAAAGCCACCTGTCTCCCCCACCGCTCGACCGCATTGTCGCGAACGGAAATTGGAAAATATCAGATTCATAGTATTCCTCTGACAGAGTGAGGTACCCCCGTGTTCATCAGAAATTAATGATACCTATTATAGAGTGAGTAATTCTAAAGTCGCTCCATTGTGAGCTACTTTAGTTTTTAACAAATAATTTTCATACTCATGAAAACAGTTACCATGGGCGTATTTGAGGACGTTGATGATGCTGAAGCAGTAATCTCTGAGCTACTTAGCAAGGACATTGCTCACGATGATATTTCGTATCTTTATAAAAACAAAGGAGGAGAAGTTGAGGAGCGTAAGGCAGGTGAAGTAAAAAACGAAAAGGAAGTTATTGTAAAAGACAAAATCACTGCAGTTGATACAGGAACTGGAGCAATATCTGGTGCTGCTACGGGTAGTCTGATTGGTGCGCTCGCGGGACTCGCGGTTACCACTGGGGTACTGCCCGGACTTGGTGCACTGTTTATCGGTGGCCCACTCATTGCCGCACTTGGACTGGGTGCCACTGCAGCTGCGGTAGCGTCAGGAGCTGTCACCGGTGCTGCGGTCGGAACCATTGCTGGTGCACTGACGGGATATGGTCTCAGTGAACCTGAGGCACACATTTACGAGGAGCATATTGCCAAAGGAAATGTATTTGTGAGTGTTGAGTGCCCTGACCCGGACGGTGAAATATTGGAAATTTTTAAAGACAATGACGCGGAGGACGTAAAACAATATACAGTCTAACCTCTAACAACGTATAATTTTCCGTATTCACCAAATAAATACTCCCCACACATAGTGAGGAGTATTTATTTGGTATGCCTGAGTTACCAAAAGTTTCTCTTTTTCCTGCTAATTCATCTGCGACTCCTGATCTTTGCTTCCGCGTACAAAGAGATATACAAGCGTGAGGATGATAACGAAGAAGAGCAGTCCAATTGCAAGAGAGATAAATGAGTAATGAAAACACTTTTCCCCAGACGCACCCACGGCAGTTTCTTGCATGGGTTGTGATTCAGCGATCACTCCGAGATCTCCCTTCTCCACCGTCTCGCTCTCCGCTCCTGTGGGAAGTGCATTTGTTTGTGTCCCAGTCAGTTCCCCAGCAAGATTCGGGCTCGTTGCGAGTAAGTCTGCAAGGGCAATGCGTCCAGTACGTTTCGGTTCAGTTGCTGCAACGCTGGTTGGACGCTTTTTGGTGCGTGTGGGCACAACTGTTGATGCACCTGCGACGTCACCACTGCTATCTTCATTTGTTGGCGACGTAACGGTAATCGTAGGTCGCACACGAGCGACTCCACTTGTTGCTTCCGTAGCAATGGTCGCCTTATTTCGTGCAATGAGTTCGCGAAACCCCAAGACCTCGGAAATCTGTGCAACAGTGAGTGGGAATGCACGCTGACAGTAAATTTCATTGATTTTCTTTTGAGTGGTGTAGTATACGTAGCCGGTATTTCCTGGAAGATTCCAAGGTGCAAGTACATCAGTGGCATACTTGTCTTGGAAGGCACGGACTGCTTTGTCAGTCGTGATATCGAAGAATCCTGTCACCGCCAGTGTGTTAAATCCTTCAAAATTGCGTAGGAATGACTGTAGCTTGGTCACTTCAGTAGGGTTGTTGTTGTACCCAAGGCGCATGTATTCCTTGAGGTAGAAACACTCATCTGCGTCACCAAGAACTCCACCGCGGGTAAGTTCGATGCCAATTGCCTGCTGTGCATCTTTCGTAGAGACAGGTCGGAAGTATGCTGAGGCCGCAGAAGGAATACCTTCGATGGTTACTGAGTGATTGGTGGTAAGCGTGGTGCTTGCTACCGAAGTGAGTCCGTATCCAAAGAGTGGGGCACTTCCCAGTGTGGCAACAGGATCAAGTCCGTATAAGACACGACTTGTTGCGGGGATGTTTGTATTCCAAGTGATGACTACCGTTGTCGCTCCCGTTGAAGTAAGCTTCTCGTTCATGATGGTAAGAGGAATTGGTCCTCCACCGCCTCCACCTCCTCCACCTCCTCCACCAGGAACTACGTTCACAACACGATTCACTGGAGTTGCAGAATGTCCTTGCGTATCAGACGCATTGTAGGTCAGTGTATATGCTCCAAGTACATTTGGGTTGACTGAGCCAGTCACAACGATGCGAGAAGTAATATTTCCTTCCTCGGGGTCCTGAGCCGTTGCTCCTGGATCAGTGAAAGGGTTTCCTTGCGTGATGTTCAGTGGATTACCTCCAAGAAGTGTAATTACCGGGCCCAGATCGCGCTCGTCGTTGTCTTGACTCGAATCACAGCCTGGGTCACGTGGGAAATCAGCAAGTCCATCCCCGTCATTGTCTCCGCCGTCGGAACATACTGGTGGAGTTGAGCCACCACCACAGTTTTGTGTACAACCTGCAGGGGTGATACTCACGGTGCGGGTAATGGTGTCTGCAGCGAGATTCTTGGAGTCGGTCGCATTGTATGTGATGAAGTATGTGCCGAGTACACTCGTGTTGACCGCACCTGTGGTGATCAACTTGTTGGTGATGTTCCCGTCTTCCTCATCTGAAACCGTAGCGCTTGGCTCAGTGTAGATTCCACCCATAACGATGCTCATCGCTACTTCTCCAAGAAGCGTGATGACTGGCTTTGAGTTTTCAGAATCATCCTCTGGGTTGACGCAGCCTGAGTCAGACGGGAAGTCAATCTTAAGGTCGCCGTCATTGTCGAGGCCGTCAGAGCAACTTGAGGTAACCTTCACGATGCGCGTCTTTTCAAATGCGGGGAGATTTTTTGAGTCTGTCGCGTTGTATGTGATGGTGTAGTTTCCAAGAATAGCAGTGTTTACCGTTCCCGTTGTAACAAGCTTGTGGGTAATGACACCGTCTTCTGCGTCAGCAACCGTGGCTTTTGGGTCAGTAAATATAGAACCAATCGAAATGACGAGCGGATCACTTCCAACGAGCGTGATGATTGGTCGATCATTCTCGTCGTTGTCTGCGAATGAGTCACAACCCAGGTCCGGTGCAAATGCCATGTCTCCTTGTATAATGGCGCCGTCAAAATCAATGCGGTTGTCTCCGTCGTTGTCGATGTTGTCATTGCACTGCGTGACGACTGGAGTGACATTTACTGTACGCGACTTTTGGTCTGCTGCGAGTCCTTTCGAGTCTGATACATTATAGAAAATCGTGTTTGATCCTAATACTGCGGTGCTTACGGTGCCTGTTTTTATGATATTTCCTGTGAGCACGCCGTCCTCAAGATCAAGTGCGGTTGCACCAATATCGGTATACACAGTTCCGATAGTGATGTTGAGTGGGTTCGTCCCAATGACGGTAATGACTGGCTTATTGTTCTCGTCGTTATCATCGGGGTTTTCACAGCCTGCGTCAGCTCCCCCAAAGTCTGTCTTGCCGTCATTGTCATTGTCCTTTCCATCAGAACATGCCGATGCGACTTTAACAGTGCGGGACTTCTCTGCTGCAGCGAGACCCTTTGAGTCGGTGACATTGTAAGTCACGGTGTAGGTACCAACAATACTTGTGACTACTGGATTAACAGTAGCGACGGGGGTGATGACTCCATCCTCAAGGTCGAACGCAGTTGCTCCAAGATCAGTGTATGTTGTGCCGAGTGTAACGGTTGCAGGATTTGCACCAACAATGGTAATGATCGGCTTGATGTTCTCGTCGTTATCGTCAGGATTATCACAGCCAGTGTCAGCCGGGAAATCTACCTTTAGGTCGCCGTCGTTGTCCTTTCCGTCGCGACACTCAGGGACCTGTGGAGGAGTAACCTTTTTGAGTTGTGCGCAAATAGGATAGAGATTGTTGTTTGATGAGGTATCTGGCCATGCAGCATGTTTCGCCATTGCACTGGTGATTGGGCGTGTTGCAGTTACCGTTCCGACGACTGCTGTTCTTGTAGCAACCAGCACGTTGTCCGCAAGATCGTCGATTGCTGGAGATGAAACGATAGTTACTGCGGAGTCGTCTAGTCGGAGATACCATTTTTCCTTTGACTGACTCACCGAGGCGCGACTTGCGTCAGTGTCATATGAATAGAGTGAAACTTCATACTTTCCTACTGGTACAGCGAACGGCTTTACGATATTTGCATCTTGATGGGTTGAGTTCGATACAATGCGCTTTTCAGTTCCGAAAACGACGACATGGCTGTCAGCAGATGGTACAAAAGGACACATCGTCGGGTCTGGCATTGGAGGTGGAGGAGGTGTATCCTCGCAGCCGTTTTTTGTGGGTATTATTTTGACGCCAGGAGTCTTGAATGACATGTTCATGACTGACGCGGTGACGTGGCGCTCTGCAAAGTACACCTCAATCTTATTCATGCCGGTAAGAGAGAGTACAGCGATCTTGGTGCGTGCCCCGTGAATCCCGCCGTTGTCTACTGCGAGTACGCCGTCGACATAAATCCATGAGTCGTCGTCGGAGGTCATAGTAATAGTGTAATCACCTGCGGTAGCTACCTTTGCATAGGCGCTCCACTTTGCACCAAAGTGGTAGTCGTGTGCATCTCCGGAACCATTCAGGTCAGATTGTTCCATGCGTGCCCCGTCGAATGGGAAGAAGTCATTCCCAAACATGAGATTCGAATCAATGCGGTCGAAGCGATACTTCGAAGCGCTGTACCAGTCGCTAGCCCAAAGTGCTCCCTTGGGATCAGCGTGTCCGACTCCCCACTCGGACTGCGGAAGATTCATCTCTGCATCGGTGCGCGAGTAGTTATAATATTGTCCGTACCAACCTTCGCCGACCACTGCACTACAAGCAAGTTCAGTTGTCGTGGGGGGTGGTGGAGGCGGAGTGGAAGCACATGCCCCGATCGTATCACTGTGGGCCAAGTGCGCAGAATAGCTAACGGAGCTGGCGTCTACTTCTATTGTGTGTGCATTGACGTGGTTTCCCTCTGGGATGTGGCAAATCTCAACTTTGTGAGTGTCATCAACACAGTCATCTGTGGTTGAAGACGTAGCTCCACTGCAATCATCGTCCTCGTCATCATCGCAGTCCTCCGCTTTGGCACCCCTATTATCGTCACAGTCACTTTCGTCTTCACCGTCATCCTCTGGCGGAGGAATTGGTCCACATGCACCAATTGAATCGCCATGTTTTAAGTGTGCATTATATTTTACTGAGTGCTCGTCCACATTGATGGTGTGCATGTTTGCAGGGTTCCCGGGTGGGATGTGGCAAATTTGCACTTTGTGGGAGTCGTCCACTTCGGAGTTATTTGTCGCTCCTGCAGTGTTGCCTCCATGTTCTTGATGTCCACCCGTTGCAATTGCGAGCTCAAAAAGAATATCTAAATTTTTATTTTTCTCGTGACCATCTTTTTCATGTCCTTTATCATTGTCGTCATGAGTTGTACCCAAGTTATCCACAGGTAGAGACTCAGTAGGTAAAGACTCATTTGGAGGGAGTGGTTCGTCGCCAGACTTTCCATGTTCGTCATCACTCCCCGCGCGCTCATTTGCAGATGCGCTCTCCTCTTGTGAGGACAGAGACTCCGGCGCCTCCCCACCCTGGTTTGCGTAGGCAACCATTGGTACAAGTGATGCATTTTGCATGACGAGAGAGAAAGCAAGAAACCAAGCGATTAGCTTAGATTTATACTGCAAGCGACTACGGTTGAATAGATATATCATATGATGGCGTCGATGAATAAATAACTCGAAAATAAATAATTTTTTTGTAAATAAAAACAAGAATCCCACCTCACTCTGAGGCAGAATACAAAGGAAATAAAAATGTTAAGCTACAGTTTCTTCAAATACAAATCGAACTATTGAACTAATTATATTCTTTCTTTACAAATTGTCAAGACGTGTTACTTCAAAATACGTTCACAGTGAGCCATATAAAGGACATTTGTATGTCCTTTATAAATGTCCAATAGAATTTGCTAATGTCCTTTATGTATTAGCAAATTTCATGAATAGAGTGAAGTGATAAGAAAGAGCTTAAAATGGTACTATAAGACTTATGGATGAAAAGTTTATGAAGCCCTACAATCCGGATGAAACCGAACCACGCATCTACCAGTCATGGCTTGATTCCGGCTTCTTTAATCCTGATAATCTACCTGGTGAACGTAAGGAGACTTACACCATTATTATGCCCCCTCCGAATGCAAATGGCTCGCTTCATGCAGGCCATGCGGTTTTTGTCACCCTTGAAGATTTGATGATTCGATACAAGCGCATGCGCGGATTCAAAACACTCTGGCTTCCCGGAGCGGATCATGCGGGATTTGAAACACAAGTTGTGTATGAAAAGAAACTCGAGAAGGAGGGTCGGTCGCGTTTTCAAATGGATCCTGACGCTTTGCGCAAGGAGATTCTTGATTTTACTTTGATGAATAAGTCATTCATGGAAGGCCAACTTCGTGCACTCGGGGCTTCCTGTGATTGGTCACGTAAAAAATTTACCCTCGATGCTGATGTTGTTGATATTGTTTCTGGAACATTTAAAAAACTCTCAGATGATGGACTGGTGTATCGCGGACGCCGAATTGTGAATTGGTGTGCGAAGCACCAGACTTCCCTCTCTGAGCTGGAAACAGAGTTTGTCGAGAGAAATGACCCTTTCTATTTTATACAGTACGGTCCCTTCGTTATTGGTACTGCGCGACCGGAAACAAAATTTGGAGATAAATATGTCGTCATGCATCCTGATGATGCAAGATACAAAGAGTATGCACAGGGAGATACCTTTACTCTCGAATGGATTAACGGCCCCATAACCGCGACCATCATAAAGGATGATGCAATTGATATGGAGTTTGGCACAGGAGTGATGACGATCACCCCTTGGCATGATGCAGTAGATTTTGGTATAGCCGAGCGCCACAATCTCGACAGAGAACAGATTATTGATTTGCGCGGGAAGTTGTTGCCCCTGGCCGGAGAATTTGCTGGAATGAAAATTGCTGAGGCACGATCAAAGATTGTTGCAAAACTCAAAGAGAAAGGGCTACTGGTACGCGTTGATGAAACATATAAACACAACATCAAGGTCTGTTATAAGTGTGCGCAGACAATCGAGCCCCAAGTGAGCCCACAGTGGTTTATAAACATGAAGCCACTTGCTGCACAAGTTGTAGAGCGCGTGGAACGTAATGAAATAGCTTTTTATCCAGAAAACTACCGGGCAATTATGCTCCACTGGCTGACCAACATTCAAGATTGGAATGTCTCACGACAGATTGTTTGGGGTATTCCTATTCCTGCGAAACTGTGTGAACGTTGCGGGGAAGGCGTGGTGGACACTGAGGACACAGTAACTGCGTGTCCCAGGTGCGGAGGTGCGGTGAAAAAAGAGACCGATACTTTTGATACGTGGTTTTCTTCTGGTCAATGGCCCTTTGCATCACTAGGTTACCCCGATAGTCAGGACTATAAAACGTTTTACCCTACGCAGGTGATGGAAACAGCAGGAGAAATTATTTTCTTTTGGGTTGCACGTATGCTTATGTTTGGACTCTACCGTACTGGCAAACTCCCCTTCAGTACCGTATATCTCCACGGCATAGTGACTGCGCGCGACGGAACAAAAATGAGTAAGAGTAAGGGCAATGTTGTGAGCCCACTTGAACTCACTGCAAAATACGGGACTGACGCACTCCGCATGGCACTCATCATTGGCAACACACCAGGTACATCCACTGCGCTGTATGAAGACAAAATAAAGGCGTATAAGCTTTTTGCAAATAAGCTATGGAATATTGCCCGTTTTACTCATGCAAATACAGAAGCGGACATCCAGAGCTCAGGGGTGCTCCTCGATGCGGAAGATAAAGAATGGCTCGCCACACTTGCGAGTCTATCTGAAGATGTAACCGCAGAGATCGAGGGCTACCGTTTTTATATTGCAGGAGAAAAACTCTATCATTTTGTTTGGAATACTTTTGCTGATACGTTAATTGAAAAAATGAAAACCCGGCTTATGGGAGAGGATTCACCGTCAAAATTGTCTGCACAGTTTACGTTAATGAAGACTCTTGAAATATCTCTGACGCTTCTTCATCCCTTTATGCCGTTTGTCACCGAGGAGATATGGGGATCGCTCCCCGGCCGTACACAATTACTGATGGTCACGCCGTGGCCTAAAAAATAGTTTACCTCACCTCTGTTCTTGTGTTTTGCACCTTTTAAACAATTATGAGCACACTCACACCTACGATAATATTCCTCGCACTGCTCGGTGGCCTTATGCCGGCAGTGTTTTGGCTCTGGTTTTGGCTCAAGGAAGACAAGCTCCACCCTGAACCGAAAGCATTAATTTTTCTCTCTTTCTTAGCCGGTATGCTTGCCACTGCACTCGCCTACCCTATAGAGAAGTTTATAGCATCAGGGACAACACTGATGGGATACGAATTTGTGCGCCCAGAGCTCAGTAACCTCACACTGCTGTTTCTTTGGGCAATTACCGAAGAAGTGCTTAAATTTGGAGCAATCTATATCGTTGCATTACGAACAAAATATTTTGACGAGCCTATTGATGCGGTAATATACTTTATAACGATTGCGCTTGGATTTGCCGCTCTTGAAAATACCCTGTTCTTGTTTAACCCACTTGGAGATGGAGATGCACTAGCTACGATTCTCTTGGGAAATTTCCGGTTTGTTGGAGCCACGCTACTTCATGTGGTTGCGAGTGGAATACTTGGGGTATGTTTTGCCCTTGCGTTCTATGAAGCAAAGCAAAGGCGTGTTATTGCAGGAATCATAGGGTTGGCACTTGCCATTCTGTTGCACACACTCTTTAACTTCTCTATAATTATAACTGAGGGCAAATTACTCAATCAGATTTTTGTCGGTTTATGGGTTTTGGTCCTTGGAGTATTGTTTCTTTGTGAGCGCATAAAATCGATTGCACCCCGCTCACATGTGCTATTTCCAAAAACAGGAATTGTTATTAATCTACCCCTAAATCACATTTCACACTTATGATTGAACGCAAACAATCTTTCCTAGAGCGCCTGACTGGTGCACAGGTCATCGACGATGCTGAGGATAGGGACACAGGCAACGTGTTACTGCGCGACACAAGGCGACCTGCGCCAGCTCGCTATGCTGAGGTCAGTGAGGTTGAGGATGACATGCGCACAATGTATCAAGAAGAAGAACCTGAAGGTGAAGAGGAGGAAATTGAGGCAGGGCTTGCTATCGATATGTATGAGTCTGACAACGAGCTGGTAATACAATGCATGATTGCCGGTGTTACTACCGAGAATCTCCAGATCACCATTACACGTGACATGGTGACGATTCGTGGAAAACGAATTGCTCCTCAGGGAATTCGAGAGGACCGCTATATTGAAAAAGAATTGTATTGGGGAGTTTTTTCACGAGAAATTACTCTTCCCTATGAAATCAATACGGATGGTGCAGAGGCGGTTGAAAAGTATGGATTGCTGATTATTCGCCTACCGAGACTTGATACGAATCGCACGCAGGAGCTGAAAGTAAAATCAATCTAGTTACGTTAGTAAATGGCGAACTTCTTTGTTGACTTCGACGAGCGGTTCGGAGGACATACTCAAAGTATGCCACTCTTACAGAGTCAGTACACCTTTTGGATTTTTACGAAAAAATCTCAAAAGGTCTTGCGCTGTGATTCCCATCGGAATGGGTTCCCAACCACAGCTCACTCGAACACGCCCGCCTTGTCGCCTCGAATTTCATCCATTTACATACGTAACTCGTGGGTAGCTATCGCGCAGGAGGAGCGGGGTTGGAGTTTGCGGTGAATTATAAAAATAGACTTGCTCCCCAATAAGAAAAATGAGAAAATAAGTGAATGAACATCACCAAACTTGCCCATGATCCCCGCGCTATTAAAGCGCTCACGGGTTT
>JAYSSO010000048.1:0-10664 GCA_043720495.1 Candidatus Lloydbacteria bacterium
CCTCCGTACGGAGGTGCGACCTCCGAGATACTCATTATGACCACATGTGCAGAGGAGTTTACTGCTGGTCAGCATATCAATAATTAACTTTTACCCTCATATGAAAAAAGGATTTACCATTGACCTAGAAAAGGAGACACTCGCAAACAATGACTACCGTCGCGTGCTCTACACCTCGGAGCATTTACAACTCGTACTCATGAGTATTCAACCTGGAGATGAAATTGGGAGTGAAAAACATGAGCTGGATCAATTCATTCGTATTGAAGACGGAGTGGCAACCGTCATACTCGGAGGAACGCCACATGAACTTGCTGATGGACACGCGGTGATCATACCTGCCGGAGTACTCCACAATATAATCAATGATGGCAAAACAGTGCTAAAACTCTATTCCGTGTATGGGCCCCCAGAACATCTAGACGAAACGGTGCACAGAATGAAGGCTGATGAGAAAGAAGAGCACTGGGATGGAGTAACATCAGAAAAAGAATAGCTAAACCACTCTGTACTAAAGTGCAGAGTGGTTTAGATTCAAGTGTGGAACGGATGAATAATCGGACGCTGTCACACCACCCCCAGCACCCCCTGCTTCTCTTGTAGCTACGGCGTGTTTGCGCACTTCTTATTTATCGCAGCTAACGTCATTGCACCAATGTATCCGGAATCCGGTAATGCGCTTTTGCGCTGAAATGCACTCACCGCATTTCTCGTGGCGGAACCATGGTAGCCGGTAACACTGATAGAAGCATCGAGAAATCCAAATTTCTGTAAGATGCGCTGTAATTCCTTTAACGATGCATTTTGTTCCCCATACGCGTACGAAGATGGATTGAGATCTCGAACGATGCAGACTGACGCCGACGGGACTACGGTCTTGGCGACAATATTTTTTGCGGGTACACCTACACATGCACCTTCGACGGCGGAGAGTGTAAGTGCGCCAATATATCCCTCTGCGGGAAGCTTGTGCACCTTTTGAAATCGTATGACTGCAGTGCGCGTGAGCGACCCATGGTAACCGGTAACCTGCACACCCTCGTCGATGTATCCCAAGTTTTGCAAAATAACCTGGAGCTCTTTTATGTATCTCCCTTGCGCACCATAGGAATATACTGGCGGACTAAGATTGCTCAGCTTACACTGCGACCGCTCCGAACTTGGCGACACTATGGGGGACGACGGTGTCGCGTTCGTGCCGAGCTGGCCCTGCAATGCCTTTATGCGGAGCATTAATTCATCTATCGAAGGATTTTGGCTCGTATTCGCTTGTGCTCCAGCGTTTACTGGAGCAGCGAGACAAATTCCTCCGCGTGAGTATCCGGAGGGACAGAGTGTGAGTTTATTGTGCACCTCGCCATTTTCACAGTACCCCTCAGCGACTGCTGTGCAGGTCATACCATCGCAAATACCGCCGTTCGAGGTGACTGATTTATCGTCGAAGGTATTTCCCACCCGTACGCCTGCAGTAGACCATTCTCGGCCATCAACAAAACCCGCAACATTAGGATTGAGCCCTCCATCAGTATCTGTACAGGATTTTGGTGCCTGATTGATGTCGGTCACTGTAAATTTCGAGATGCTGTTCCCGAAATCTCCCATGCACGCAAGAATAAATTGGTGTGGCAGGAAAGTGAGTGGCTGACTGCTGATGCTTCCGGCTGTAGCAACGGTGTACGTGCCACCCAATCGCACCATATTATCATTAAATGTGCAGTATGTAGCATTCGCAGATGTCCATGTGAGGGATGAGGATTGTCCGAGGGAAATTCTGGCAGGAGTTCCAGTGATCGTTGATGAGGGGGGTGTTGATGCAGAAGCAGACGTGACCGTCACACTCTTTGAAATCGAACCACCCGGACCTGTGCAGGTGATGGTAAATGTTTGCGGCAATGTAGTGAAGTTCGCCGTGTGCTGTCCTCCTAAAATATAGCGAATGCTTGGCCAACCCCAAGACGCTCCATCGCCCGAAGAAATGCACGAGGTTGCACCCGTCGAACTCCATTTGAGATACGAAGACTGGCCCGTGCTTAAGACACTGGGGGATGCAGTAAAATCAAGTGTTGGAGTAGCGGTAATAATATTCAGTGCAACCGAGTTGCTCCGCCCTACGACGGTCTTATGTTCAACTTGAAGCGTGTGAATGCCGACTTTCGTAGTGAGGGGAATAGTGAATGTCATCGAGCCCCCGGAGCCGTCGGGATAAGTATAAATGGTCTCCCCTGAAGGTAGCGGTACTCCGTCAAAAAATACTGAATCTCCATACAGGTTTGTGCCATGGATAGTCACCGTGCTACCAATACTAGCCGAGGATGGGTTGATATAGGCGATTGACGGCTGAGGCGTTTGTGCCACAAGCGTCACGGGAATAGTCAGGGGTGAATTGGCAAAGTTGCCACTCACGACAATGTTAGCGGAATATGTACCTGATTGCGAAACCCGCATCACGTCCGCCATGATAGTCAGTTGCGTCCAGCCCCCGGGATTAAGTGTCTGATATTGATTATAGGTGACATTGAGCCAACCTGGCTGATTGGGGATGCTAATGGTGATGTTGGTGGGAGCAGTACCATTGTTCACCAGCGTCATTGCGGTCGCCGCAGGGCTCTTCCCTTGTTGCGAAAGAAGGTTGACAGATGGCACTGAAGCGCTGAGTGAGCCTATTAACGGGGTAACGATTATCGAGACTGAATTACTCCTTCCACCCTCAATCCTTTGCGCAAGTTGGATTGTGTGGCTACCGGCAGGCGCTGTGACTGGAATAGTGAACGTCAAATAACTTCCCAGTGGATCACTATCTGTCGTTACATTAATCGACAAAAGGGATCCGCCAAAGACGGGTACGCTTCCATAGAGATTCGTACCATGAATAGTCACTGATCCACCAGCAACCACAGTCATGGGACTGATATAGGAAATTGCCGGCATGGGCGCAGCGGGAACAGGTAGGTTGTACATGTTGCTTAGCAGTCCATTTGCATTACCGACGCTAATTGACATCGTACTCCCTCGAAAATTGACCAAGCATGCCCTGAGCGCATCAGTAACCTGGAAGGGCAAATTCATGGTGATGGACGTAGCGGTAACATTGGACCAATTCGGAACGCTGCCGACCCTTTGGGGGCAATCTCCCTTAATGAAGTCAACTGTTGTTACACCGGAAAGATTGAGTCCGGCGAGCGTGAGCACCGAGAGGTCACTGGAAATGCTTGCCTCTGTAATGGTCGGTGAAGTCTGCGCGAATGCAAAAGTGAAATCCAAACCAAATAGCACAAATAATGAAAAAATAATCGCAACAAATTTCATAAAATTGCTGAATGAAAATGAATAAGCTTCATTTATTATACCCCCCCCACAACAAAAACAACCAGACCTGCACGACCATGCTATTCTGGGTGTTTCTACATTTTTAATTTTAATATCCTACTTCCCTTCGCTGACTTCGTTCTGAATATCCTTGATGAGGGCTGACGCGGCTTCTTTTCCACCAAGTCCGAAGGCAAGACCTCCGGCAAGTGCGAGCATGGCGACGAATCCCGCAAAGATGGTGTACATATACTGTGGCGCAACACCAAGCTGTGAGAGAGCGATGATGACTGCAAACATCCAGATAGCCCAGCGCGTGATGGTGCCCAGAAGTTGCGAGACACGTGAGCCCACTGCTTTTGTAGTTCCCGTAACCATTCCGCTTAACATGTCTGATGCGATTGACGCCACAAAAAGAATAACTGTCGCAATGATGACTTGGGGAATATAGAGGAGTACCTGACCGAGCAATACATTTGCCTGCGTGAGTCCGAGAATATCAAACGCGGCGATCAAGAAGACGATGACAAAAAACATCTTCGCAAGCCATCCCAGAAAAGCGGCTGAGTTCAGATGATAGCCGGCTTTCTCGAGAAATTTATCAACACCAGCTTTCCTGAGCCATTCGTCTACTTTTACTGCCTCAACAAGCTGGTGTACCACCTTGCCTACCGCTGCACCAAAAATAAAACCTAAAATAATAAAAACGAGCGCAGCAAAAATCTTGGGTAGAGTCTCCGCAACACCACCAGCAACATCGCGAAGTGACTGAATTAGCTCTTTCTGAATTATTTGCAACATGAAGATAGTCTAAATGATTAAGTAAGTGGATATTATCCTAATCAACAGTATACCAAAATACCGCTTCTGTTGGGGAAAACTCGTGTATAAGTGGTGCGCAGGCTGTAAGTAAGCTGTGGGCGACCAAAAAACACACAAAAGAGCCGAATTTTGACCATTTTGTATGTTCATTGTTCTGTGTGAATAAACCCTCACAAACCAAGCTTAAACACCCATATTTTTCGGATTAATCTTCATCATTGCTACAAAATGCAATGTTAAAATTAGGGAAACTTTATTCTTAATTACGTCCCTATGAGAAAATCGAAAAAACTAGTCTTACTTTTTTTAGGATTAACCATCGGAATAATTACCACAACGGCCACCGCATATGCTGAGGGAGACGGCAGGAAAACCCTTTTTTCTGATGACTTTGAAACACAAAAATTTGATCTGTGGAAATCGCCCGTTAGCCAAAATTGGGAAATAAACTTTGGCTCACTTTCAGGAATTTACGGTGCAGATGTGGAGGGCCCAACAAACAAAGACAGCGCACTGACTACGAGCATCTCCACGGTGGGTTATCAAGACCTTGAACTTTCTTATCGATTCAAAGCAGACAGTTTGGAGGATGACGAAATAAACAACGACGCGCTGAAGGTTCAGTATTCCGTAGACAATGGTGCAAGTTGGAATACAATCTACGTCATCCGTGACGGGGAAGATGATCATGTGGACGGAGGCACGCTCGGTCTTTACCACAAGTTCCATACTTTACCGATTGCTGTAAACAATAATGCGAACTTTGCAATTCGCTTTCTTCCAGAATTAGCTGGCAATCCTGATGAGATTTGGATAGACGAGGTTATGGTCACTGGTGTAGCGCAAGACAGTGTTGTTACCGAACAATTGGTATCCACCATTCAGGCCACTGCCAGTGACGAAATAATGATTACTGTTCTCACTACTGATACAGAAACAATCGAAGTACCTTCATCCCTACCTCTCGAGGCCGAAGAAAGTGCAAAAGTTGAACCAATAGGCATTACAGACATGGCACACAACGAGTCACTCTCATCTAGTGGAATGCCGGCGAACGAAACACTCGCATTTTTGTCTCATGAAACGGAAGCACTCAAGAATGTTATTGTTACGGAAACACCTATGCTATTGTCTCCAACTCCGCCTGAAGAGGGTGGAGTGACAATAGACTGGGGAGCACTGAATGAACCGATTTCTGAGGACGAAGAGGGCACCCTACTTGCAATTTATTCTTTCGAAGCTTCAATCAACCAGAACACCGCAAGTAGCGGTCAGCTCACTTCGACGAATGAATCATCATACGAAGAATGCAACGATACAGTGGACAATGATCAAGACGGATTGACGGATACATATGACGAGGGCTGTGTCTTATTCCTGCAAACACTCAAGGTCATCACAATCGTTCACGGAGGTGACGCAACAGCTCAAGAATTCATGATGTATTTTATGATTCCAGGCGGTAGTCAGAGCGATTGGAAAGCAGGTGACGAATTAGGAAAGGAATTTTCTGGTCCAGAGCAAGGGGATTGGCAAATTATTACCCAAGCGAAAGATGGTTATAGTACAACCTATGCTGGCGACTGTACGGCATCGGGCTCTGTGTTCATGGACTTTAATCTCTTCAATACTTGCCGTATTACCCATACATACAATAATTAAAAGCCTAAAAAAACCTCACATGAAACTCCCATTACATGGGAGTTTTTTATTTCATCTGCTCTATGTCGCCATGGTCACTATGTTATACTTTGAGAATGCTTGAAGATAAAAAACCCAAATGGATTATTGTGGCCGGCGTTATTGGCATTATTATTATTGTGCTGATAGGAGTGGTGCTTCTGTTTACGAACAAAGAGAGTAAAGACGATAGTAATGTAGCAGGAGTGGTAAGCACGATAGCGACGACCTCGACGCCAATGGTCCCCAAAAAAGTTGTTGCCACAAGTACTGACCTCATAAAAATCATCAATAAGGACAGTATTTTGCGAAGCACAGATGGGGGAGATTCATTTAATCCCTATTTCAAAGTGTCTTCCACGGAGAAAGTTGGGGTCGCAAATGTCTTGGGAATTACGTTTCATCCCATTATTTCTGGAAGAATAATTGTCGGCTCACTTGAGGACGGGTTGTTTTTCAAAAATACGGACGAGGACATATGGAACACCATTACTTTCCCACCAAAGAAAATTTTTAGTTTCATTCTCGACAAAAAAGAGCCCGATCTGCGAATGTTCGCGTCGGGAGTAGTCGACGGCAATGGCAGAATATTCCGCACTAATGACGGGGGGGAAACTTGGAAGGCGGTATATGTTGAGCCTGGGCAAGCATCTACAGTTTCTTCGCTCTCCCAGAACCAACGTAACCCCAATATTATTTATTCAGGTACAAGCCTTGGGACCGTCGTAAAAAGCATAGATGGGGGGGGTACATGGAGGAATGTGGGCAACAAGATAGCTGGAGTTATCAAAGACATCAGCTTTGACTCAGCAAAGGCGTCAGTCGTCTATCTACTTTCGTTTCAAAAGAAAATGTACTACTCCCCTGATGAAGGGGATACATGGATTGACTGGGAGGTAGCAAAGGTTGCGGAAGTTGCCGCACTACTTAAAAGAGCGAGCGAGGCAACGAGAGAGGGCGACAAGGTGGGCGCTCTTAACCTCAAAAAACAGGCAGATGCACTCAAGAAAAAAAACGCTGAAAACAAGATGCCCGCTTCTATCAATCTAATTGTTACAGACCCAAAAATATCTGGGACTCTCTACGCCGGAACAAAAAATGGGCTCTTCAGAAGTAAGGACTTTGGCAAATATTGGTTTGAATTGGATATTATCGAGAGCGCAAAAGGCTTTCCTATCCGCGGGGTTGCAATCAATCCCAAAAACTCAAATGAGCTGGTATTTGTTTCCGGTAAAGCGTTCTACAAATCTATTAACGGAGGAGCGACATGGTCGGTCACCCCACTCTCAAGCGACCGCACCGCGTCATTCGTTGCATATGACCCATTTGAACCCAGCACATTCTATGTCGGGGTAAGTAGCATCTAAAGCCAACAGCTGAACTTGAATGAGTTCGGCTGTTTTTGTAACTTAAAACAAATTCAATTTATTCAGTACCACGAGGTGCGGGTAGTCGATGATGTCACTGGTCATTTTTTCTTACCACCGTAGACCACCGTCTCGAGCACAACCAAGCGTTTTTCAAGCTTCGTGAATTCCTTGCGATCAATTTTCTCCCTCATGCCGGATTTGATTTCCTCAACATCTTCCATTACGCGGGCGATCATGGCAGCGTGGCTATCGAGCTTACGCCCATGATGTTCGAGGGTTTTTCCGATATTATCAACCTTTGCATTTAATCCCCCAAACTGCTCGCCGATAGCAGAAACGCGATGCTGAAAATCTTCCGAAAGTGCACCGATATTGCGCTCGGACTGCTTTGCGTATCCATCAAGACGATGCTGAAAATCCTCAGAAAGTGAGCCGAGATAATGCTTAATCTCTTCAGTGTGCGGGTCTTTTGCAACCTTCTTTTTAACTACCTTTTTCATACTCTAATACTACCCTCGTTCATAGTGACCGTCAAACCGTCTTGTTTTAGAACAAATTCAATTTATTTAGCACCACGAGGTGCGGATAGTCGATGATATCACGGATGAATTTGTCGTAGATACCAAAGCGGTATTCAAATTCGCTCGTTTCCATGAGGCCGTAAGAAAGTTCTTTGCCGATTTCTGCTTCAAGGCGTCTGAGCACGCCCTCGATAACGGCTTTTTTCATTTTGTCTCCAACAAGAAGCACGTCCACACGTGAGCCCGGCTCGTCGAGAAAAATTCCCGCAACGATGATGAGTTTCATGTTTCCACAATTCCTGAAGCGTGCGGAGACGTCTTCTTTCCCGAGAGCGATTTCGGTCACCAGTGCGCGCAGTGGCGCAAGGTACGGGAACGTAGCATTCATTCCAAATCCTGTGACTTTGTGCTTTTCGAGGGGGCCGTTTTTTCCAGAAGTAGGTTGTTTCATTTTCACCACTACGCGTTGCTTGATAAGGCCGATTTCCTCCATCATGCGAATTTCCTTCAGCAAGGTTGCTCCAGTAATCTTGCTCCGCTTCCCCATTTCTGTTTTGTCGAATACATCCTCCGGATTCATAAGGAAGAGTCTCATCAGCTTGACCCGTGACGGGCTCCCAAAAAGTTTTGCAAGAATATCCATATGTGGCATTGTACTATAGAGAGTGATAGGCACGCCAGATGATTCTCCCCAGGAAACAAAAAACCTACCTTGAAAAGGAGGGTTTCTAGACTACGGGCATGTATCTTCAAGTTTAGTGGGGATCAAAAAACGACACCGTGTGTCGTTAAAAAAGACTAACCCTCAATTGCACCATATACCTCAGCATAAATTCCTATGAGCCAGGTTGCCCATTTCTCTATCGGAATCTCCATAAGCACCGCACTTTTGTCAGTGGGTTCTGTTTCCACAAGTCGTGAGTCGAGATTCGACAACCATTTCTTGAGGTGCTTGGACCACAGAGGGGTGAGTGTTGGAATGTTTGCCGGCCCAAATACTTCTTCACCGGAACGCCACTTACTCGCTCTGCTAATCCTCTCGTAGAGTTCAAACATAAAGCAATCACCAGCTTCACCGTTTGGCCAACCGAGGGGCTCCTCAATCCAGTATGCGAATTGAGAATGGAGTTCGTCCGGAAAACAAAAATATTGTTTGTATGGAATGAGAATCATCCCACTCAAGTCAATTAGCTTTCTTTTCCTGAGCTCATTTATCGCAGAAAGAATTTTCTTGCTTGGAAAAGACATGTGCTCAACGTGCGCAGGACTTACCACCTCGCCTTTGGCATTCTTTCCTTCCCCAAGATGGATGTCTATAACGTCCGGTATCGTACCAAGCAAGCGTTCCATGTCTTGGACGTACAACGCGCCAACGTTGTGCTCGCCCATGTATTCTCCCGCACAGTGTTTTTGCCAAATATCGTGTGCGGCATCGACAAGGGACATACTTGCCCAGTGTGACTCATGCTTGGCGCGGACTTCTGCGCGTACCACCTCTCGTGAATCCTCCTGTGCTGGGCAGTTACGAATTCCCCCCGTCATGATCATTGTTCGACGTGCAGGTGTTCCAAATTGCTCCCATTTCCACATTAGCTCACAGGGGCACATGAGTGTCATCCATGCATTGTCGTTGCGTGTCTGCTCATCAGCGTGTGCGCACTGCATGAGGACAACTGGGTGATCTGTCCCGTTATCGAATTCGCGAATTGGCGTAAACGATTGTTTCCGTTCTTTTGCGAGAATATTCAGACGACGGCGTGAGAGTGGCATATTGTCTCCTGTAACGAACTTGAGTCTTCCTACAGCTTACTGAAAACCCTGTTTCATGCAAACAAAAACAACCCCGTGGGGCTGTTTTCGTTTTTCTTTAGTACCTATTACTTCAAGTTCACCTTTCCGCCAACATCTTCGATACGCTTCTTGAGAGCCTCTGCCTCGGCCTTCTTCATGCCGGCCTTCAGCATGCTTGGGACTCCGTCTACCATATCCTTTGCCTCCTTGAGGCCAAGTGCGAGGACTTCCTTCACAATCTTAATGACCTGAATTGGGGTTGCGCCACCTGCGGTAAGCTCAACGTCAAATGAGTCCTTCTCTTCTGCTGCAGGGCCTGCAGCGGGACCTGCTGCTGCAACTGCTGCGGCTGCTGATACTCCCCACTTCTCTTCAAGCATCTTTACAAGCTCATGGAGCTCAATCAATGTAAGCTTTTCGACTCCGGCCACAATGTCCTTGAACTTTGCAGGAACTTCTACTTTTACTTCTTCCATATAGTAAGTGATTTATTTGTTAATTATCTTATAGAGATTCACTATGCAAGTGCGGGCACAACACCCTCTGGAACTTCGGGAATAGTTTCTGTGGTTGCGACTGGCGCAGGTGCTTCTGGTGCAACTTCTGCGACGACAGGGCCTCCCATTTTGGATGCACGTTCGTTCATGACTCGCACCACGCGTGCGATTGACTCGTTCAACATTCCGACAAACTTGGAGAGAAGCTGATCACGGCCGAGAATCGACGCAAGTTGCGTAATTTCTTGCTGTGACATATAGGCCCCTTGGTAGACACCACCCATGAGTGACATCTGCTCCTTGTGCGTCTTCGCGAACTCAAAAACTCCCTTCGCTGGCGCGACCGGATCGGTCGACCACGCAAGCGCAAGTTCACCCTTTAGCTCAGGCTGGGTGCCTGTAACCTTCTTTGCATCGAGAGCGCGCTTGACGAGCGTCTTTTTGGCAACATAGAGTGTCACTCCTGCTTCACGAAGTTCCTTTCGCAATTGCGTGAGGTCCTTTCCAGGAAGTTTGTAGAAATTCACAAAAACCACAGTCTCAGCAGTCTTGAATCCTGCATCAAGAGTTGAGAGGATCGTCGTCTTTTTTTGTTTACTGATTGGCATGTATTTCTTAAAAAACTATAAATAAAAAATCGACCAACGCTAAGGAGTAGTCGACGTCAAAATTCGTTA
>JAYSSO010000049.1:0-3973 GCA_043720495.1 Candidatus Lloydbacteria bacterium
TCGGATTTCATCAGCGAGTATGCCAAGCTCTGACTCGGTCGTTTTGCGCCCAAGTGAGATACGCAGCCCACTTAACTCAGTCGTAAAACCTCGTGCGCGTAGAGCCTCTAGTACGTGGGATGTTTCCGCATCACTTTCATTGCAGGCGCTCTTTGTAGAGACCGCTATCCCCTTTGCATCAAGGGCCATGGCGAGAAATTCGTGGTCCGCACCAAGCAGTGAAAAATGCACATTGTTGGGAAGTCGAAGTGTACGACTACCATTGATGCTCACCCCTTTAATTTCTTGCAGACGGCTTATGAGGTCGGCGCGCAGAATTGTGAGTCGCTTACCTTCCTCCTCGCGCATGCTTTCGGCGAGTCGAAGCGCCTCGGCAAATCCCACAATAAGTGGAACGTTTTCTGTACCCGCGCGCATTCCCCCTTCATGCCCACCACCCAGCGTGAGTGGATTAAGCGGGATGCCTCTTTTTTTTGTGAGTAATGCAATACCTTTTGGTCCATAAATTTTCGCCGCATTTATTGTGAGCAAATCTACTCCCAAGGTGGGTACGCGCAGTGGCAAGTAGTTTGTTGCCTGGCATGCATCGGTATGGAAGAGTGGATAAATCTGATCTCCACCCGCACGTACGTCACGCGTTACTCCTCGTTTATCTTTTTTCCAAGTGCGTATGATATGGGCTATTTCACTTACTGGTTGGATAGTGCCAATCTCATTGTTGGCAAGCATAACGGAGACAATAACTGTATCCTCAGTAATCAGCGCAAAGAGCTCCCCCAAGACAACAATCCCTTCGCTATCAATTGGCAGATAGGAAATGCACGCACCCTCGCTTTCCAAAAACTTTGCTGTAGCAAGTATAGCCTCATGTTCAATAGCACTGACGACAATGTGTGGCGTTCTATCCGGATGCGAATGCTTCCACGCATGGACAGTGCCGATGAGCGCCAAGTTGCACGACTCGGTGGCACTTCCCGTGAAAATAATTTCGTCTGCATGTACATCAAGAACAATGGCGATAGATCTTCGTGCTTCAGTGAGCGCAAGCTTTGCCCCAACTCCCTCTTTGTGGATTGAAGAGGGATTCCCAAAGTCGTGTGACCAAAAAGGCGACATGGCGTCCACCACTTCTTGTGCCACAGGGGTGGCCGATGCATGGTCAAGATAAATTCGGGAGCGGGTATTCATAACTTATAACTTATAGCAAATAACTAAGGCACTGTCACAAAATAACATGGTCGTCTCGCCCCCATCTTTACCACGCCTTCAATTTTTCTTCAATCTCGGCATCTTCGCCGTACTCCGAGTACGACTTAGCTTCCGCTCAATCAGAAAAACTGAATTCGGGGCAAATCTGAAGCCGAATCCAACCGTGTTATTTTGTGACAGTGCCTAATTACGCAAACTTTTTACAAAAATTGCTCCGTGCGTTACTATAAAGCAAATGAACCCATCACTCGTTGCTATCTTTCTTCTCGGACTTGCTGTTATCCTCCTTATTGTGTGGTTGGTATTACTTGAGCGACGTATCGGGCGAATAACTGGTGGGAGTGACGCGCGTTCACTTGAGGACACAATAAATCAGAACCAATCTCAGCTCGAGCAACTTTTTGCTTTTCGAAAGGAAGTACTTACAGAACTTGGAGCTATCGATATGCGCATAAAGAAAAAAATTCATGGAGTGAAGACACTCCGCTTTAATCCTTTTCAAGGAACTGGTTCTGGTGGCAACCAAAGCTTTGCCACTGCGCTTCTCGATGAAGAAGGTAGTGGGGTTGTCATATCTTCACTTTATTCTCGTGAAAAAATGAGTGTCTATGCAAAACCAATCAAGAACCGCACATCGGAATTTGAACTCACCGAGGAGGAGCGGGAAGTCCTGAAATAGCACAGTTGAGCCAGATTCAGGTAGACACAACCCAGGTCGTGTGTTAGTATCGCCATATCTCCAAATATGGCCAAAAAACCTACAATAATTGAAGAAAAGGCCCGAGCAGAGCGCCCTCCCATCGTGGT
Source organism: Candidatus Lloydbacteria bacterium (assembly GCA_043720495.1). Lineage (GTDB taxonomy): Bacteria > Patescibacteriota > Minisyncoccia > Phycocordibacterales > UBA6899 > MHLP01. Next base: position 2,017 of record JAYSSO010000049.1, read on the forward strand.
AATTATGGGCCATGTCGACCATGGAAAGTCGACACTCTTGGACTACATCAGAAAGTCCAATGTAGTCGCCACAGAAGCGGGCGGAATTACTCAGCATATTTCCGCATATGAGGTCACGCACAAGAGCGAAAAAGGCACACTGAAGCGTATTACTTTTCTTGATACTCCTGGACATTCTGCGTTTCAAGGAATGCGTGCGCGCGGAGCTCGCGTTGCAGACATCGCAGTCCTTGTTGTCTCTGCTGAGGACGGCGTAAAGACGCAAACACTCGAAGCACATAAGGCAATAGCAGAAGCAAAGATTCCCTACATCGTTGCAATCAACAAAATAGACAAGCCAAACGCAAACCTTGAACGCACCAAACTCTCGCTCGCTGAATCAGAAATATATATAGAGGGATATGGTGGTGATGTACCCTTTGTTCCTATCTCCGCAAAAACAGGTGAGGGTGTGTCCGAGTTACTCGATGTCCTACTACTTGTTGCCGAACTCGAGGAGCTCACTGGTGACCACACGAGGCCGGCTGAAGGCATAGTTATCGAGTCACGCATGGATCCCAAAAAAGGAATGATTGCGACAGTGCTCATCACTGATGGGACACTAACCAAAGGTACTTTTGTTGTTTCTGACGGTGCCCTGATGCCCGTGAGAATGATTGAAAATTTTATGGGAAAGACGGTGGACACGGCGACGTTCTCCTCCCCCGTTCTCCTCTCAGGCTGGAACATGATTCCAAAAGTGGGAGCGACTTTTACGATGTACGAAAACAAGAAAGACGCAGAAACGAAAGCGAGTTTAGCTTTAGTTGCCGTTAAAAAAGACATGAGCAACGAGAAGTTGCCTGTCAGTGGTGTGCTTTTCCCCATTATCATTCGTGCAGACGTTGCAGGTTCGCTCGAGGCGCTCGAAAATGAGATTGGGAAGTTAAAGCATGAGCGAGTGATATTGAAGATTATACAAAAAGGCGTCGGCGCTATTAGTGAAAGTGATATCAAGCTTGCATATGGAGCAGGAGAGCCTGCGGTCATTGCGTTTCACACAAAAGCAGACAAAAATGCATTAGATTTGGCCGCACGCACCGGCATCACGATTCAAAAGTTTGACATTATCTACAAACTTACGGAATGGATTGAAGAAGAAATTCAGAAACGAGCGCCACACATAGAAAAAGAAGAGCAGATTGGTGAATTCCGTATTATTCGCTACTTCAGCCAGCAAAAGGAGAAGCAGGTTGTTGGTGGTGCCGTTGTGTCAGGCAAGGTTCAGCATGGCGCAAAGTTTCGCATTCTTCGTCGCGATGTCGAGATTGGTGAAGGGCGCATAACCGAAGTGCAATCTCAAAAGTTGAAAGTACAAGAAGTCAGTGAGGGCCACGAATGTGGTCTCCAAATTGAATCCAAGTTTACGTTAGCTGAGCGGGATGTACTTATCCCCTACGCAACAGTGCGCACACAATAGCCTCTCGGTGAGACTATAGAAATTACATGGGAAAAGTAAAACACCAAAGAGAAGAATTCATGCTCAAGGATCTCGCAGGAGACTTTCTTTCGCGTGCCTCAAATCGCACATCCCTCATTACTGTTACACGCGTCATTCTTTCTGACGACCAAAAGCGTGTCGACATTCTCCTTTCCGTATTACCCAAAGAGGCAGAAAAAGCAGCGCTTATCTTTGCCAACCGCATGACAACAGAGTTCAAAGAGTTCATCAAGAAGAAAAGTCGCATCCGCATTCTCCCCCGCATACACTTTTCACTTGATTTCGGAGAACAGAACCGACAGCGGATAGAGGAGCTTCTTGAAACGGTGGATGACGCGAAGTAGTCTTGCCGGACTAAGGTCGGGCCTGGAAAACAAGACAAAGAATTGTTATAGTTCTCGCTATGGCGTAGTGGCGAAGTGGTAACGCATAGATCTGCAAAATCTACATGCACCGGTCCGATTCCGGTCTACGCCT
>JAYSSO010000050.1:0-10506 GCA_043720495.1 Candidatus Lloydbacteria bacterium
ACATCGATCCATTTATTAGCCCTGTGATAGCGGAGAAAATGAAAGAGTTTCCTGATGGTGCACAGTATGAAAAGAAGTCTGAGGATATGAAGTACCTTACACTCCTCGAGCAAATGACAAAGAAAGGCGAACCCCTCACTCGGGATGACCTCACCTTTCTCTACGAAATCGACCACAAGATCGAAGGATTCGGTTATAAGAAAGACCCGCGCATTAAAGAGTTTCGCGACCAGAGAAATCCTGAAGAAGATATGCTCATTATCTTCGACTGCACACCTGCGCAAATTGCACACAATGAAAGTGAAATCACACCTCTGACCAAAGCCTATGTGGGGGAACTCTGTCCAATATTAATTCAGTCAAACATCGAACACATCTTCACCACCTTCCCAGAGGGAAAACTCCAAACATACAACATCGAGATCGGTGGCAAGACCAAAGAAGACTACACAAAAGCACTCACCGAAAAGAAAATCAAAATCGACATCTACGCAATGGAGCTCCTTGAAAGTCCAGAATTCGTCACAACCCCAAGCGGAGAACAAGTTTCCCTCGTGCGCCTCACCGTGAGTGATCTCGGTTTTTCAGGAGGAGTAAGTACGGAGGAAATTTACAATAAGGCAACAAGGGAGTGGGGACTTGAGCTTTGCCCACCCGAAGTGGGTCCTGCCCTACGGCTCGCCATTGATAGTTCTGATTGGATGCGCATAGGAATGAAGCAAATGACTGGCCGGAGCGGCTACACGCACGTGTTTTTCCTCAGTCAGGGCGGTGATGGTCTGTGGCTCGGCACGTTCGATGCGAAGCGGGTCACCGGGTGGTATGCGGACGACCAATTCATATTTCGTACCCGTAAGTCTGATGTTGAGGATATAGCTAGTTCCTAGTGAACTAGAACGTACTTGCTCCTATTGTCGAAAGTACGATGTGTACGGTACTCTCTGATTTGTTTCCCACAACGTCGTATACCACCGCGCGAATTTCATTTTCTGATTTGAGGTTAATCGCAGTGACATCGCTTGGAACAAAGGCAAATGAATACGGAATATCTCGTGTAGAGCCTAAGTACGTGTTGTTCACCATGAAATCCACTCTATCGACTGCGTACGTGGAGGTAAGTGTAAGATCTATGACAATTTTGTCATCTTTTGAAAAGGTGGATGTAGCCGTTGGGGAAGTGATAAAAATTCTCGGATGTGCCTCAGGTGCATGCACCGTATCAAATCCACTGGGAACATTGGCCCAAGCGAGGCTGGGAAGACCATGAGTACTAATCCATTTTTGTGTAGGAATTTCCCAGAGCAAGAACTGAGAATCATTATAGGGATTACTTGGTGATGGGCCCGTGGGGTCATCTTTGTCTACCCAATAAAGAATTTCATGCGGGTTGGGTATGACGCGCTCCTCGATTAATTCTTCCGGAGTAAAGGAGGTTGCAAGCATTCCAGAAATTTTGTCGACTTTGTATGTATCTCCACCATACCAAATACCACGGAGTGCGGGTTTGAGTGCTTGGAGTACTGGTTGTGGAGAAGGAAACAGTTCATTTGGGGGAAGTGTGGAAAAGGCTTCAGTAAAAAATGCATTCCAGAGTGGGGCAATGATAAAACCGGCCACCTTCTTCTCCATTGCACTATTGTCGTTGTTTCCGGCCCATGCGCCAACTACTAAGGAAGGAGTGTAGCCGATAATCCATGCGTCACGGTAGTCATTTGTTGTTCCCGTTTTCACGGCTACTTGATTGTCGGGAAAGTTGAGATAGGATGATGCGCCAAATGCTGGAGTACGCGCAATATTGTCGGAGAGCATGTCGGACATTTTGCGAGCTATTTCTGGATCAATCACCTGGGGAGAGGATGTTGCAGACGTCATGATGAGATTCCCCCCCGGCCCTTCTATGCGGAGTACACCTGAATATGGGACGCGCTTTCCATCGTTTGCAAATACACCATATGCACTCGTCATGTCGAGTAGCGTTACCTCACCACCTCCGAGTACCAGCGTCAGGCCATAACGCTCTTTGTTTTTTAGGCTGGTAATACCCAATCGTTCTGCCATGTCGATGGCGTGATCAAGCCCAACCAGATAGAGCATTTTGACCGCAGGAACGTTGACCGACTGTGCGAGGGCATTTCTGATCGACATTGGTCCACGATATTCATGGTCATAGTTTTCAGGCATATAACAAATCGAATCATCTGAAGTGGGATTGAGCGGATTGCCTTCAGTGTCACAGCGCGTGGAAAATTGCGTACGGACATCAAAAAGTTTTGTGTCCGGTGTATAGCCTGCTTCGAGTCCGGCGGCATAGACAAATGGCTTGAATGCTGAACCTGGCTGTCTTTTTGCTAGTGCAACATTAAAATTTCCGTCATTTTTTACATCGAAATAATCTCGAGATCCTACCATGGTGAGAATTTCACCGTTCTTGGGGTTCACCGCAACAAGGGCGGCATTTTTTGCATTGAATTGCTTTGCGTTCTCTGTTGCGTACTTTTTTACAATTGCTTCTGCGGTGGTTTGCAGATCCATGTCGATGGTGGTGATTACCCGCAGGCCTCCTTCGTTTAACATTTCCTCACCATAGAGTTCCACAAGTCGCTCTTTTACAAACATGACAAAGTGCGGAGCGCGGATTCCTTGCTCTTGTCGGGGAATAAATTTCACTTTTTCTTCGAGTGCAAGCTGGTAGTCTTCTTCGCTTATAGATTGAACACTTTTCATTTTTGACAGTACAAAATTTTTACGAGCCTCCAGAAGTGCAAAATTGTTTCCGTAGGGTGAGTATCGTGTAGGTGACTGGGGAAGTGCTGCAAGATATGCGGATTCGGCAATCGTCACCTCGCTTGAGGGTTTTCCAAAGTATGACTGGCTTGCTTCCTCGACTCCGTAGATGTTTCCACCATAGGGCGCTTCATTGAGATAGAGATTGAGAATCTGCTCTTTACTAAGGACGCGTTCGAGTTTAACTGCGAGAATCCACTCTTTCACTTTTCGTGAAAGAGTCTTTTCATTCGAAAGCAGTGCATTTTTAATTACTTGTTGGGTTATTGTTGACCCACCTTGACCCGAGATTCCTTCACGAAGTCCAAGGTTGACTAAAACGGCACGTAAAATTGCCTTGGGTTTGATGCCTTGGTGTTGATAAAATTGGTCATCTTCGATTGCGACGGCGGCGTTCTTGATGTGGGGGCTTATAGCTTCATAGGGGACAAGCGTACGACGCACATCTTTGTGTACGTCGTACAAAACAATTTTCCCTGTGCGGTCATAGAGTTTTGTCGATTGGGATACTTTGCGGGTTTCAAATAGACTAAAATCAGGGATTTGGATGCGCGACGCCCAAACCAAAAAGGCGGACAGCAGTAAGATGCTTACCACCAAGATCATGATGATCAGTAATTTTGTTACACGGACAAATCCATGATTTTTCTTGCGACGTCTATTCATGTTGTACGTGCAGTTTAACACAAAACAGACAACTCACGTTGCATATGCTAGGATTTGGTTTATGGAAAAAAAGCCGATTGAAGGGGAGATTGTGGCCCGAATAGATGAAATTCTCACTCGTGGGGTTGGAAGTTTTATCGACCCTGACGGAGTATTTCGCAAAAAACTGCTTGGGAAAGCGATGGGTACATACACAAAAGAAATTGTGATTAAATTTGGTGTCGACCCAAACAGGCCAGACATCCACTTGGGTCATGCCGTGGTGCTCCGGAAACTCCGACAGTTTCAGGACTTGGGGTGTAAGGTGATTTTCTTGGTTGGAGACTTTACAGCGATGATTGGCGATCCTACTGGAAAGAGTAAGGTGCGCCCAGAAATAGAGCTGAGTACGATGGTGGCAAATATTCAGTCGTATATTAAGCAAATTCCAAAAATTCTAAAAATAGAACCGACCTCAGCCAAAGGGCAAGCGAATGTGACGAGAGACCCTGATGGGTTTATTGTCGACAGTCCTTCCTTTGCTTGGATGAGAAACGCTGAATGGTTTCAGGGGGTCACTGATTTGTCGACTGAGGGGGCGACGCCGGAATCGCGGACATATACATCGGCCGTAGGTGAAAAAACTGAATTTCCTGAGAATTCTTTTTTGGCAAAAGCATGGCTTTTTCAAAACACACGCATACAAAATAATTATTTAAAAAAACCACAGACACGCGGAGTTACTTTTGTGAATATTATGTCGGTCTTACGCAAAGTTTCTTTTGCGCAACTCATCGAGCGGGATATGTTCCAAGACCGTATCAATAACAATGAACCGCTTTTTATGCATGAGATGTTGTATCCGGTTATTCAAGGTATTGATTCTGATGTGATTGCGGATATTTACGGTTCCTGTGACCTAGAGGTGGGGGGCACCGACCAAACATTCAATATGCTTATGGGTCGCAAGGTAATGGAAATGACAAATAAAGAGCCACAAGCAGTGCTTGCATTTGAGCTACTTGTGGGTCTCGATGGGAAAGAAAAAATGTCTAAGTCGCTTGATAATTACGTGGCTATTACTGATGAACCAAACGACATGTTTGGGAAACTCATGAGCGTACCGGACGAGGCACTCGCAAAATATTTTGAGCTCTGCACTTACACACCCTTGGCCGACGTCGCAGTGTTAGAAAAGAAACTCAAAACGGGGAAGGTGCATCCCAAAGAGGTGAAAATGGACCTCGCAGAACAAATCGTCGAGATTTATCACGGAGGAGGAAAGGGAAAAAGTGCACGCGAGCACTTTGTGAATACATTTCAGAAGAAAGAAATACCTGATGATGTGGAGGTGGTGCTTGTGGCCAAGGGAACCCTACTTGTAGATGCACTACTCGGGAAAAATCTTGTGGCTTCAAAAACCGAGTTCCGTAGATTGCTTGATGATGGTGCTATCAGAAAGAATGGGGAAGAAAAGTTGTCCGACCCACTTGCGACAATCTCCGAGAAACTGATACTGCGAATTGGGAAGCATCGATTTGTTGCGTTCGACATAAAATAAAAAGTAAAAAAAGACGGCCCTTTTGTTACAAAGGATCGTCCTTTTTTATTTTTTTACTCGTCTTCTGGCATTTCGTCATCGAGATCTAATTCAGGAATGATATCCTTTGGGTCATCAAGAAATATATCGCTATCTACTGCGTTGGGGTCAAAGTCCATGTTTACTGAAAGATCATCAGAGGGAATAGGACTTCCCAAGATTATATCGTCACTCATGAGTACACTTTTTTATGCTACTTTTAATGTTCTTTATTGACCATATCCTGTCTCTACAATTGTAAGAGGATATTTTTATACCACTGGTGCAATGGCATTCTCATTATGTACCATATTTGGGTATTTTTCTGCAAGGGGGTGGGGGGATTCTGTGGATAAGGGGGGCGCTCGGAGAACTCATACTTTTGGAGCACATCCACCCGCTTCCAGCGGCGGGCGGAACTATCCTCAAAAAATGCCGATTGCAAAGCCAATCGGACCCTGGCCATCTTTTCTGCGGGGGCTCCCAAAAGTATGAGTTCCTCTCGTCTAGGGTGAGGATTTTGGATTTTGCTTGTACACAAAAAATCGCCAATGTCTTGGCGAGTAGATTTTTAATAGCGATAGTGCTCGAACTGCTTTAATCCATTTTCTCGGATGCGTAGCGTGAACCAGGGGACTCTACGGAATAGCCCTGATTTTTCCTGTATGGTCCAACTACTCTCAGAGAGGGGCTTACACAGAAGTTTCATGCCAACGCCAAATCCACTTTGTGCATGCCCGCACTTTGCATTCTGAGATTGTGCAAAATGACCTTTCGCCTTTATCACTTCTGCGACAAGGGTGTTGTATTGCGGGTCTATAGCGGTGATTTTGATGCGGATGTCATGATCATCTGGGTTGATGACTTCTCCTAATACAAAACTTAGGATTGAATGAGTGCTTTCTATCATTTCGCCTCCAGTGGTTCTGCGGAGACTATAGCAATTTTTGGTTTCTGTGCAAGTAGTAAAAGCACCGTGAAGGAATCTATTTTTTTATTGCATTATGTCGCGCGTGGGCGAGGGTCGTGATGCCAAGGGCTATTGCGTCGTACTCGTCGTCGTACTGGAGTGGTGTTTTGATGTGGACGAGTTTTTCTACCATTTTGATCATTTGCTCTTTTGTTGCGCGACCGTAGCCGGTGATGGCGATTTTTACCGTGAGAGGATTAAATTCAACTAATGGAATAGCGCGCGATGTAGCGAGATAAATAAGCATGCCACGGATTTCGGCAACATGGATTGCGGTTTTTGCGTTGTTGGTGAAGTAAATTTCTTCAATGGCAACACTATCAGGGGAGTATTTTTCGATAAGGCGTACTACCTCGTTTGCAACGTGGAGTAGTCGGTCAGGAAAGTTCTGCTTCGAGTCGGTCTCAATGCACGTAGAGTACAGAAGCATGGGGTGAGTAGCGGTGCCTTCGAGCACTGCAACGCCACAGCGACCAAACCCCGGATCTATAGAGAGGACTTTCATTTATCCATTGTAGCACTGGATATAATAGGCGCATGATTTGACAAATAGAATATATGTATTGTAACACCGTACAAGGCTTGCATTATATTTTGCAGGGTGTATATTTGTTACATCGGAAGCTAATTCTGATACACAAGTATCAATCAGTTTCTGATTAATAAACGCTCACCAATTTATTGGTGGCCGTTTTCATTTATGGCGAAAAAATTGGCAATAAAAAATCCAACATGCTGGATTTTTTTGCAAGACATTCAAAAGCTTATCAAGTGGCCACGTATGCGAGGCGTGGGGATGGCAACGAAGAAAACATATTCATATATGTTGACTGAGTTGCCGGGGAATAAGTGTTTCACCTTACAACAAAGCAGGCGAGGTCATTTGATAAGCTTTTTAGTCTGCGTTGGTAAAGACTTCCTGTACCTCGTCGTTTGCCTCGAGGTCTTCGATAATGACGGAGAGCATTGCGCCATCTTCGTCACTGAGGGGAATTGTGGAGTTGGGAGTCCAGCCGTCCTCTCCTTTAGTGAACGCCCATACGGCGGCGCCCTGTGCGGCGAGCGACCCACCGCTTCTGGTGAGGAGGTGCTTGATCTCCTGCGCGGCTTTGTTGCGGTTCGCGGTAAATGCCTCAATGATAAGCGCACATCCACCTGGTCCGTATGCTTCGTAAGTGAGGGCTTCCATTGTTTCAACTTCTCCCCCTGCGCCTTTTTTGACCGCGCGCTCTATCGTGTCTTTGGGCATGTTTTCCTTTTTTGCTTTTTCAATAAGCATGCGTAGTCCCGGTGAATTTACATCTCCATTTGATTTGCGTGCTTCGGACGCGATAAGGCTCCCCAGTTTTCCAAACAGTTTTGACTTCTTTGCGTCTTCTGCGCCTTTTTGACGTTTGATTTGCGCCCATTTTGAATGTCCAGACATGTGTAGGGGTTGTTTCTAGCGACTAGTCACTAGTGAATGGTAATACTTTGATATTACCCAACGAGTAAGTTTTGGGCAAATAAAGAGGAGTAATTTATCTGAGCACTTCATGAGCGCTCAGAGTGGACACACAATACATACGGAAGGCTGCCTTCCGTATGTATTGTGGTATACTTTCGGAATGAATAGGAAAATTACGTTTGCACCGGGGGAGTTCTACCATGCCTATAATCGTGGTGTTGATAAACGCGAAATATTTATTGATGATCAAGACTATCGTCGGTTTATTCAACTGCTCTTTGTTGCGAACGGGAGAAAAGCATTTGAGTATCGCAATATTAGAGAAAGGCGTTTTTCAGAGATTGAGAGAGACGAACCTCTTGTTGCAATTGGAGCGTATTGTCTTATTCCCAATCACTTTCATTTGTTAGTAAAAGAAATAACTGACAGTGGACTAAGTGACTTTATGGAAACTCTAAATATTTTAATAAGAAATATGGTCGCGTTGGGACGTTATTTCAGGGAAGATTTCAGGCACAGCACGTAAATCGTGACGAGTATCTCAAGTATTTGTTTGCATACATCCACCTCAATCCAGTTAAGCTGATTGATACAACGTGGAAAGAAACAGGCATTCGCGACAAGGAGCGAGCGCGGACATATCTTATGAATTATCAGTACTCAAGCTTCTTGGACTATGCCAGTGGAGAAAATTTCGACAGGGAAGCAGTACAGATTTTAACGAAAATTGAATTTCCTGAATATTTTTTAGACAAACGGGACTTTGGGGAGTTCATTAAAGATTGGATGACCCACGAGTAGCCGTAGCTCCTCATACGGAAGGCAGCCTTCCGTATGAGGAGCTGTTCTGATATTACCTAACGAGTAAGCTTTGGGCAATGAGGTTGACGGAATAATATTTATACGTATTGTGAGTTTGATCTGATCTTGGACTTTCCTTGGAGGATTTCATGAGTATGAAACGTCTTGCGGTGTCGGTGCTCTTTGTGTGCGCAATTGTGGCTGGGCTCACTGCGCTGTCGGGGTGTGGGAAGAAGGAGGAGTCCATTGCGCCCGTTGCGCCTGTTCCCTATTCATCGCCGGGCCCCGGTGAGTCTGTTGTCACGGATGCAAATGCCGACTCTGTGTTCGAAGAGTTCGGCACTGCAGGTAGTTGTACCGTTTACCGCAAGTTGAAGGACGGTGTCGCCGTGTACGTTGTCCGCGGCGTGTACGGAGTGGCGTGTGGTATCACTATCAGGTAGTGAATGGGGAAATATAGGTATCGTGGCAATTTGCCACGGTTTTTTTCATAACAATTAATCTTGCAAATCAGCGGGATAGTCGAAGCCCAGATGATCGTATGCTTTTTTGGTGGAAATTCTGCTACGAAAGAGTATACAGAAGGCAGCCTTCCGTATGTGTGTAAAAAAGAAACTTGTATGCACAGAGGTTAGATCGAAAAGCATTGCTTCTTGGGCAACTTACGACTGAGAAAATTTGTTGTCGATAAATTTGTATACTACGAGCACAAAATAAGGGATAACAAGCATAAATAGGTATTCTTCAATAGGCAATCCAAGAATGTGTAGACCCAAAATTCCGTCACCTGGAAATTTCCACACACCATGCCTCACTGCATAGATATCCATGGGGATGAAGAGTGCAAGGAGTACAGTAATGAATATCAGCTCTTCTTTAAAAGAGTGGTAGAGATGGACCCCCCCTCACTTGAAGGACAATGCCGATGATAAGGCAAATGGAGAGTAGCGCAAGGTAAATCATTTATGCAAAGTTATATTATAATTTTTCCTGTGAATTCTCAGGATAATCAAATCCAAGATGCTCGTAGGCTTTTTTTGTGGGGATACGGCCACGGGGGGTACGTTCTAAGAGCCCGAGTTTGAGGAGATATGGTTCGTAGACTTCTTCGATGGTGGCGGATTCCTCACTCGTAGCGGCAGCTATGGTGCCTAGTCCTACGGGGCGACCGCCGAATTTCTCGATAAGTATGGTGAGCATGTGGCGGTCGGGCTGACCCAAGCCGATTTCGTCAATTTCGAGCAGACGGAGGGATTCTTTTACGGAGTGTACGTTGAGGGGAGTTTTGCTCACTTGTGCGAAGTCGCGAGCGCGTTTCAAAAAATAGTTTGCAGTGCGAGGGGTAAAGCGACTGCGCGTTGCAATCTCGCGACCGGCCCCTTTTTCCAAGGGGACACCAAGAATTTTTGCAGAGCGGGTGACAATTTCTTCGATTTCTTCTTCAGAATAAAATTCAAGACGGAATACTCCACCGGAGAATCGTGAACGTAGTGGCGCGGAGAGGAGTGCGATGCGTGTGGTCGCGGCGATAAGTGTGAATGGTGGGAGCTCAAGCTGGATGGTGCGTGCCGAGGGACCCTTTCCAATAATGATGTCGAGCACACCTGACTCCATGGCGGGGTAGAGGACTTCCTCAACCATTTTGTTTAAGCGGTGGATTTCGTCGATAAACAGAATGTCGCCCGGGTTTAGATTGGTGAGAATCGATGCCAAGTCACCTACTTTTTCGATGGCGGGCCCTGAGGTGATTTTTATTTGTGCGCTGGTCTCCTTTGCGATGAGGTGAGCGAGTGTGGTTTTGCCCAAACCAGGTGGACCATAAAAAAGAAGATGCTCGGGAGGATGTTTGCGCTCTTTGGCGGCGGACAAAAGAATTTCTAAATTTTGTTTAATATGCGTTTGTCCGACGTAGTCTGCCCACACTTCGGGGCGGAGGCGCTGGTCCAAAAAAAGGGCTTCTTTGTGGGTTGTTTCAGATTCAGTTGACATAATTGTTGATTGGTGCTAGCATAACCCCAGTTAGGAAATTTGGGAACTTAGAGACTCGTTCGCAATTTCTTTCTCAGTATGCCACACAAGATTGCTTCCCCAAAGGAAGAGGTTGTTTCCTGCAGTGGGTCATATTGACAAGAACATAATTGCGTGATACAGTCTTTGTATCTCGATCTTCTCATCGGTGCATAATGCTTCTGCATATCACCCTTCAAATAATTAAGGCCCCACAGGCTTCCATGATGCATCTCCTAGGACCCACTGGTTGTCGCCCCGTGCGTACGTGCT
>JAYSSO010000051.1:0-3935 GCA_043720495.1 Candidatus Lloydbacteria bacterium
CATCGTAAGTTCTCCGGACCACGAGTTGATGATAACGAAGAAGTTCGCCCTAATCTTAGTTTATTCGTCGGAGCGGATCATTTTGATAAACACATCCTGTGGTATATTTACCGTACCCATTTCTTGCATCTTCTTCTTCCCCTTCTTTTGCTTCTCGCGTAGTTTCATTTTGCGAGTAATATCGCCACCGTAGAGGTAGCCCGTGACGTCTTTTTTGAGCGCAGAGAGGCGTTCGGATGAAATAATACGACCCATGGCCTTCGCTTGCATTTTGACGACAATCATCTGTCTCGGCATGGATTTCGCTAGTTTCTTGACCGCACCCTCAGCCTCTTCTTGGGCTCGTCTTCGTGAGACCACGCGTGAGAATGCCGTGACTATTTCATCGTTAACCAGAATGTCGAGGCGGGTCACATCGGCATCACGGAACTCAGCAATCTCATAGGAAAGACTTGCGAAGCCTGATGAGACAGACTTCAGCTTGTCAAAAAAACTGCGCATGAGCTCACGCAGCGGCATCTTGAACTTAACGCGAAAGCGGTTTTCACCAAACATGTCCGTGTCGCCCGTTTCCGCTTCGTGTTCAAAAAGTACTTGTGTTACCGGGCCAAGATAATCCGGCGGGAGAATAATCTCACCATCAATCCATGGTTCACGCACCGAGGCTATTAGCCCATCATCCGGAAATAGCGAGGGAGAGTAGATGATATCTACTTCCTTGGTGCGCGCGTGGGTAATCTCGTACGTAATGGTTGGCGTTGTCACCACCAGCTCAAGATTAAATTCACGTCGCAAACGCTCCGTAATGATTTCCAGGTGAAGCATTCCGAGGAATCCACACCGAAACCCTCGACCCAAATTTCCAGACGCCTCCTCTTCGAACGTGAGGGATGAATCAGAGAGCTGGAGGCGTTCAAGTGCCTGCCGGAGCATTGGGAGGTTGTCCTGACTCTCAGGGTATACGGACGCCCACACCACAGGCCGAGGCTTTCCGTAGCCAGCAAGTGCTGGGAGTGGATTTCTGAAATACGTCACTGTATCACCTACAGCGGCAATACCTGGCCGCTTAATCCCTGTGACAATATAACCAATTTCCCCGTGTGAGATATCCGGCTTTGCCACTTCACCTGGAGCAAAATACCCCGTTTCCAGAGCAAAGAACTTTTCCTTCGCTGCAGAAAATGTCAGTTCAGCGCCTTTTGCAATTGTGCCATCAAGAACACGCACGTACAGTATCACTCCGCGGTGATTTGAGTAAGCAAAATCAAAAATCAACGCCCGCGCACTTTTGGTCTCAGGATATTCTTCCTCCGGGGGTGGGATTCTTAAAATTATCGCATCAAGCAATGCAGAAACCCCCTCCCCTGTTTTTCCGGACACCAACATGACACTTTCCGGCTCTACATTCAGCAGCTTTACGATTTCATCACGCACATCATCAATACGCGCGAGTGGCGAGTCAATCTTTGAAAGCACGGGGATAATCGTCAGACCATGCTCGCGGGCCATAGCGAGCGTCGTGAGGGTTTGAGCCTGCACGCCCTGCGTGGCGTCAACCAGCAGTAAGCACCCTTCAACGGCTTTCAGTGCACGGGATACCTCATAGGAGAAGTCAATGTGACCAGGTGTATCGATAAGATTGAGCAGATATTTTTCGCCAGCATAATCGTGGTACATCCGTACGGGTTGCATTTTGATGGTGATTCCGCGTTCGCGCTCAAGTTCCATAGAATCAAGCACCTGCTCTTGCATTTTGCGTTTCTCGATAGTATGAGTCACTTCAAGCATGCGGTCAGCGAGCGTTGACTTTCCATGGTCGATGTGGGCAATAATGCTAAAGTTTCTGATGAGGTTTTTCGACATAACGCTTATACTATCATGAAGGTATAAAAAAACGAGGGTTTGCCTCGTTTCAAGTTAATGCACTCTGGCATAGTGTTGAATATGCCTTACAATCCTTCCTGTTCAGACACAATGGGCTTTGCCTTCCAGAATTTATGGTGTAGCGAAACTCGGATTTCTCGAAGCTCCAGACTATCCATGAGGCGAAGGAGGTATATCCCGGCACATATACCCGCAAGACCTGCAAGTAGTCCTTGAAAAAATATTCCCACAAAAGAGTTGAGATCAAATATTTTTGAAAAAACTTGTAGGCTGTGATATGCAACAAAGCCCATAACGATGGAAGCACTGAAGCTGTGTAAAAAAGATACTCGTACCTGGCTCCAGAGTTCGGGAAAGACGCGTGAAAGTAAAATTCCCAGCAACATGAGATTGGCAATGAGTCCAAGGGAATACCCTAGTGCAAGCATGAGCACTGCAGATCCCGCAATGTCAGTGACACGCAAAATTTCTTCTGCGAAATAGCGAAAGGTTTGCCAATGTTCAAAAGCATAGAGCAGGCAAACAGAAAATAACACAACGAGTAAGGCCCCCACCACATTTGCATACAAGACATTCTTTGTTTTTCCCATTGCGTAAAAGGTGCGTGTGTACAGTAAGACTAAGTTTTGGGCAACAACAGATATCGCAAAAAGTGCCAATAGCGCTGCCGTCAGTCTTGTGGCAGTCCAGTCAAAGGCACCAGAGCCTAGCACGGTACGCACAATTTGTGCCCGCAGGACAATAAAAAGAACAATTGCAGGAAATGACCAAAAAATAATATGTCGTGTTGCGGTAACTATTTGTTCAAAAAAAGCGCCATGATTTCCACCATGCCACAATTTTGTAAGCGTAGGGAAGGCGGCGACGGAGTAGCTCATGCCCACAATTGCCAGTGGAATGCTTTGCAGGTTAAATGCAAGCATAAACACCGTGATGGCCCCCTGCTCAATTTGTGACGCAATTGCAACCAGCACCATTGTAGAAAGATGAGTCGCGGAAAGCGCGAGGGTGCGAGGTATAGAGAGTGCGGTTACTTTGCGTATTGTCGCCATGTTTGGGCGGAAAGTGAAAGAAGGAATTAATCCTTCCGTTGCGAGCACCGGTAGCTGAACAACTAAGTGAAGAAATGCACCAATAAGAATTCCCAGAACAACACCTAAAAGTCCTAGGGAGGGCATGAAAAAAACTATTCCCAAAATAATTCCTAAGTTGTAAAGCAGGGGGCCTACCGCAAATACAAAAAATCTACGTAGTGATTGGGTAATGGCTCCATACAGATTGGAAATACCCAAAAGAAAAGGAGACAATAAAAGCACTCGAGAGAGTAGGACAAATTGCTCCCTCATTTCTACCGAAAAACCGGGAACAACATAGCGTGCTAGTAGGGGCATCATGACATAGATTGCTCCACATACGACAATCATGGCAAGGGTAAATACGGTAAATACGCTGTTTATAAACTCCCGAGACCTCCCCTTTCCCTCCGAGTTGTTTTCCTGAACGAGCAGAAACGGGATCAGCACGGTAACTGCAACAAAAGATGCAATGGAAGCGTACAAAAAATCAGGAACACGAAAAGATGCGTAGTAAATATCAAGAGTACTACTTGCGCCAAAGTAATGTGCGAGTAGGCGGTCTCGTACGAGGCCTAAGAGCTGTGAACACAGCGCTGCTCCAGCAAGAAGAAACGCGGCTTCATGCAGTCCTGACCATTCTTTGTTGATGACGCGAAGCAGGCGATCCATGGGTGCTAAGGTGGGCTCACCGCCGATTAATTTGCCGTTTGTGGGGCCATATCAAGAGGTATGGTTGGGGGTATAATTCCCGACTGAAAGATATCACGTCCTGCGTTGAGTGTTTTGACTATGTTTGCGACGTCCTTGTTGTCGGGATTGAGGGCGAGCACCTTTGTGAATTGCTGTACTGCCTGTTCTTTTAAGCCACGACGCGCATAAGCGAGCCCAAGGAAATATCTTGCATCAGCGTAGTCAGGATTGAGGTACACAACAACTTCAAGGCTACGCTGTGCTTCGTCGAAGACTCCGGCAGAG
>JAYSSO010000052.1:0-3901 GCA_043720495.1 Candidatus Lloydbacteria bacterium
AGTGCGTATGAAATGATGATGCAAAAGGAATATGGAAAGTTTGTGCATTCGTTATCAATTAATTTCCCAATATATTCGTATTAGGGGGTTGGGAGACGAAGGAACTATGCCTAAAATTATACACCTAAACGCAATATTTGTCAACTATTTACCGAAACACGCTTCCTATTTAGCGAGGGTAGTCGTACATATTCGGAGACTCCACAGGCGAATTGCTTGGTTCGCCATTCTGATGGCGAAATTCGCCGAGGATTGCCATGTCGCTCCGCAGGAGAGCGACAGGGTTGCTCCGAATGTGTATGACTACCCGAGCCGGGTTACTTTTCGAGATCGAGTGTCTCGTCAATTCGTATCTGCTTTAATTTATTTCTTCTTTTTGTTTTCCCAATGTTCGAACGTTATTCCTGCTTGGCGCAAAATTTCAGCAACGAGCTCTTTGGATATATCGCCACGATGCGGATTGGGAATATGCAATTTGAAATCCCCTTTGACCATAAACATATGTCGCCCACCAGAGTAGGGGCCATCAAAACCCAATTCGCGAAATCGTTGAACAAGTTTTTTCCAAGAAATACTCTTAACCATGCTTTACGAGTTCGCGACGATCAAAGTGGAGTGCAAACCCAGGAATGCGCTCACGATCACGCACCTTGAGTAAAAACCATTCTTCAAGCACTTCAGCGAGTTCTGTCCTGCACTCCTCAAGATTTTTTTTGTTTGCCCATACTCCCTTCATGCTGGAAATCTCGCCGAAATATGTTCCGTCTTTGAGTAGCTTATATTCCGCTGTCAGTAATTTTTTTTGGATGAATTTGCTTAACATAGAACCAACGATAACACGTTATTCTCGTTATTGCAAAATTCTGTTGCTTTTTTCACCAAAAATCGAAGTAAGGCCCCGCTCATTAATAAGTTGCTATAAAAATGGACGTGGCACAAAGGACCGTCATCACCAATAACTATGAAGTTATTGGTGGACGAGTCCTAAGCTATTTCTCGAGGTCCAATGTCTCGTCAATTCGAATTTGTTTTACGAACTCGGGGACGTGGGAAACGAGGATCATCGCGCCTTCATACTGATCGAGTGCTTTTGCAATAATTGGAAGATGGCGGAAGTTGATGTGGTTGGTAGGCTCATCGAGTATGAGGAGGCCCGGGCGCTCAAGCACTAATCGCGCGAATGCGACAAGCCCCTTTTGTCCTTCCGATAAATCACCAATTTTGGTATAGACCATTCCACCCGTAATCATGAAACTCGCGGCGGTCGAACGAATTTTTTCTTCATCTTCTCGCGGAAGTACCGCTTTCAACTCCTGGTACACCGTATGATCAAAATTGAGCGTTGAAAAGTCTTGGCGATAGTATCCAACGTGCACACCTTTTTGGAGCGTCATACCTGACGCAGTTTGGTGCGCGATGGATTCGAGGAGTGTCGATTTGCCGATGCCGTTTGGTCCGGATAAAAGGAGGTGCTTCCCTTTCCGCACTGCAATATTTACCGCCTTCTTCTTTGGCTTATGATTCACTATCACTTGCACTGACGAGAGCGTAAGGACATCGCTCGATATCCCTTCTTGTACGGGAATCACGAATGGACGAATGGCACGGTCTTCGCGACGTACGTCCACCTTGGATTCTTCCATCTCCTCGATTTTGTCACGCATACGCTTGGCCACAAGGCGCATCTTTGCACCTTTTTGCGCAAAAAAGTTCACCTTATCTTTATTTTCCTGAATGGACTTTGCGAGCTGGGCATTCTTTCTATTCTCACGTTCGATGCGCGCAGTGATGTCCTTGAGTACGTCATTGTAATTGCCGGCATACTGCTCAATCACATGCGTATGCACATCAAGGTAGAGGACTCCGTCGGTAAACGCATTTAAAAATTCTGCGTCATGTGAAATAACGATGCACGTTTTTTGGGAAGCAATAAGAAACTCAGTGAGATGCGCAATGCCCGCCTTGTCCAGATTGTTGGTAGGTTCGTCGAGTAGCAAGATGTCCGGGTCCTGAATGAGCGCTGCGGCAAGCAAGAGTCGCGCCTGTTGTCCTCCGGAGAATGATTTCACAATCCTATCAAGTGGAGCATTGAGGTGCACAACCTCAAGCACCTTGGCTATTTTGGGGTCGATGTCATATACCTTCTCCTTAAAACAGTTTTCAAAAAAAGCTTTCACGGTCAGCCCAAGTTCCCCACGCAGTATAACTTGGCGCCCGAGTGCAATGGTCGCACCTCGCGTCACATGTACTGAACCCTCATCGGGTTTTCTTTCTCCCGTGAGAAGACTGAAAAGCGTGCTTTTACCAGCCCCATTTTGACCCATGACGGTAACTTTCGATCCGGTGCGCACAGAAAAACTCACTTCATGGAGAATTGGTTTGTTGTGCCCGAATCCGAACGAGACACCCTCGAAACGTGTAATAACTTCATTTTGCGGCATAGTCAAACGAGCATAACAGAATATGCTTAGTTTGCCTACTTTTTTGCAGGATGATGACTATCTTTTTTCTTTGCTTCTCTGGAGTGTTCTTCTATGAGAACAAGTTTTTTATCGCGTGAAAGTTTCTTGATGGCCAACTCTCGTCGAAGTGCATCTCCGTGCAACATGGACGATTCAACATAGACCATGGTGAGTCCCGGATGCGCACGCGTATAACTTCCGCCCTTGGCGCTTTGATGTTCGGTAAGCCTTCGCTCCACATTTGTGGTGATGCCCGTGTACAAGGTGCCGTCAACACAGCACAGTATGTATACCGAATAATCCCCTGCCTTCTTTTTTAGATTCTTTGTTAGCGCCACAATCCCAAAATAACTCCAAAAACAAGAAAGATGACAAGCTGGTATCCTGCTTGAATAAAGAAACGTGCGAGCATGGTACGACGAGAGTCATTATTCCACATTACACTCCCCGCAATGATTGGCATTACAAATGCTGCCCAAATGATGAGTGCTGATGAAATCCAAATAATTAATGTTGAACCCAAATCAATTGTCGGATCTATAAAGTGCATCAAATACGCAAAGACGCTGACCTGAAAGAGAATGAGCAAAAACTGTATGACGTAAAGTGGTCGGGCTGAACTTTGCATTTTTTTGCGCACTTCGCTATCACCTTCGTTTGCACCAATTATTTCCATCCACTTCTTCCCAAAAAGGGGTCCGTACCAAAATGCCCCAATGACCATGGCGAGTATACTACAGAGTACTACCGCTAAAAAATTAATTTCCATAAGATATTGTTAAAAATTAAGAGGATACTATTTGTAAACGGCCTCTCTACCAAATCGCACTGTCGACAACACCAAATCAAAGTCTTGGACTATTGGGTCTTTTGAATTATCCCATGACACTGCAAAAACGTACATAAAATCGCCCACTGCGGTGATGAACGAGGCTCCTTCGTACAAACCACTCCAACGAAATAGTACGCCCGTGCTCCCTGCCACTACGGTCTCGGTAATTTTTTTGTCGCTCACGTTCCAATTGGTGTCAGTTTTTGACCACTCAGCAGGGCTAATTTTTTTGAATTTTTGTGGACGTTGAGTGTTATTCCCGTGGTGCCATCTCTCGGCGTTTGAGATGTACCAAGAAGCAAGTCTCGATTTTCCTTTGTATCCAAGAGCAACACAACCAGTAAGTTCGGTGTCGAGGATGCATCCAATTCCCTAGCGGTGATAAAATATTTTTGGGGAAATGCCAAACTAAATTGGTATGCATCAGAAGCAAACGTCGACAGGTCATTTGTAGGCACTCCCGCACTTGGTGGGGGGGTAGGAGTTACGGCAAATATGGGACCGGAGAGAGATTTGCGCATTGTGTACGACGCAAATAATCCCGCAAGGATTAAGGTCACGATGAGCAGTATGAAGGAAGTTTTTTTTGACATCCCTCACACCATAT
>JAYSSO010000053.1:0-1624 GCA_043720495.1 Candidatus Lloydbacteria bacterium
CCGCAATTCCGAATGATGTGCTCATCCAAGCGATCAGACGGAAGCGTGGCGACCTTGTCCATGAACTGTTAGGAAAAATTTAAAACCGGACTCCGTAAACTTTAAAACCGGAGTGTCTTGAAAGCCCCCAATTTCACGAGTTTCTCCTCCACAAACCGCCCTTCTTGGAAGCACCGCATGACCACGAGACCACTCTCCCGATCAAAAGAGCACCGAAGTTCCGTCTCGGTCACCGGTTTGGCATTGGGAAGCTCCACGATGACTGAATCAAGCGAGATTCTCCGGTACCCGTCTGTCTTGCGTATAAAGCGCAAGCAGAAGAGATCACGAGAATCGCTCTTGAGATTGCCAAGCGGGCGAAACAACGAGCAGTTCCCATTCTGTGCTTTCTCGAATCGCACCATGGGAATTTCTTTCGTGGTGGAGTGCACCCAGACATTGTTGTATGTCTGGGTGAGATTTCGGAGCACCTCACGCAACTCGCTAAGCGTGGTGAGCTTCTCTTTGGCCGCAATGCGCACAATGCGATCTTGCAGCCAGCGATAGGGTCGTTCGATCTTGCCCTTTGCTTGTGGTGAGAGCGCGTACACCACCTCGACACCACAACGCTTCAATACTTGCTTCCACTGTGGATCAACGTCATCGGTGAATTTTGTATATTCCTGCCAGTTGCGCTCCTGATCGCGGTTCTTCACATAGCGAAAGATGCTGTGCTGGTCGGCATAGTACCGAAGCGGACACCCATACGTCTCAAAAACGCTCTGTGCGGCCTCAATATGGTGCCACGTGCTTTCCTCAGTGAACAACTCCGCATACAGCATGACTCGCGAATGATCATCCAGACTCGTGATCAGGGTGAGCTTTTCCTTCATGTATGGCGACCACAAATGGAGCGATGCATCATGTTGCACCAACTCACCAATGAAGTCGGTTGCGACGATACGGGTGTGTGCCTTCTTGGGCGGTCGCGCGCGATAATAGCCATGTTCCTTGGCACGACTGATGATCGTCGGAACAGAGACCGCAATGTCATACTTTTCTTTAAGGAGATCGGCAATTGCCGAATAGTTATATGTGGTGATCGGAATGTTTTTATCTGCGATGAGTGCGTGTTCTTGCTTCAATGCTTCGAGGATATGTTCTTCGGCTTCGGGTGCGATCGTTCGTGGCGGTTTCTTTCGATCAACGCGGATTGCCATAGTTGCTCCTTCGGTGCGATAGCGTTTGTATAAAGCGAAGAACTGACTTTTCCCGAGCATGAGCTTTCTGCGCGCGTCGGCTGCACTCTGTTGTCCTGCGGCATATTGCGCAAGGATGATGATAATACGCTCCTTATCAAGGCGTGTTGCGAGGTGAGGCATAGTGAAGATGATTGTTGAATAATCTTCACTATGCCTCACATGGCAATTTTCACGGCATCGTAGAGTCCGGTTTTAAATCTTAAATCCCCCTAAAACAGTCCGGTTTTAAATTTTAAATGACAATTCTTGAAAAAAACTTGACTAAATATACATAATATGCTAATATATTTTCAGTTCTGCACCTCGTCATTTCAGATTCTAAACAAGATGAGGCGAGCTTTTTGCGGCTTATAATTAGGCACTGAAAAGCTCGCCTCATACAG
>JAYSSO010000054.1:0-3793 GCA_043720495.1 Candidatus Lloydbacteria bacterium
TCGACGGACTCGCGTCGTGCACCGGGCCTTCCACCTGATATGGCGTCTGCTGTTTGCACGATGATAGACTCAATGGTCTCATATGGATATTCTTCGTGGTGCGACTGCATCGCCTTAATGATACGTGGATCAGCACCGAACTTGGCTAAAATTCTTCGTCCGATATCTACATGCGTACCCTGCACTTCGTGATCAAGTGCTTTTCCGATGTCATGGAACAATGCTCCGGCACGAGCAATAGCCACATCAGCACCGAGCTCCTCCGCAAGCATGGCTGAGATGTGCGCCATCTCAATCGAGTGCTGAAGCACGTTTTGTCCAAAACTCGTTCGGAAATATAATCGACCGAGGATTGAGATAAGGCGTGGGTCCATGTTGATGACTCCGCACTCATAGCATGCTTGCTCCCCCTTCTCCTTGATGATTTTGTTGATTTCGTGGCTTGCCTTCTCAACAATTTCCTCAATCTTTGAGGGTTGAATACGACCATCAAGAATGAGATTCTCAAGTGCGACACGGGCAATTTGCCTGCGCACAGGATCAAACGATGAAATAACAATGGTGCCTGGAGTGTCGTCGACTATAAGCTCAACGCCTGCAACGCGCTCAAAGGTGCGGATGTTGCGCCCTTCTTTTCCAATGATTTTTCCCTTGACCTCGTCATTCGGAATATTCACCGATGTCGTCATGATGTCACCCGCAGTTGAAGCAGCTAGGCGCTGAATCGAGGTCGACAAAATATCTTTTGCACGTCTGTCGAGTCGCTCAACCCCCTCGCGCTCAAGCTTCTGTAGACGCACACGAAAGTCCTCATTGAAGCGGTCTTCAATTTTTTGGACAAGTTGCGACTTCGCCTCATCTTCGGTGAGACTAGCAATTTTTTCGAGCTCGCTCTCTACTGCGCGCTTGCGCTCCTCTATCTCGCCTTTGATGCCTCGGATTTCCTCAGCCTTTGATTTGACGTGTTCAATTTCTTTATCAACATCTTCCTGTCGCTTGTCGAGAGTCTCCTCTTTTTTGACGAGACGATCTTCTGTTTTGCGCCACTCGCGCTCTTTGTCTTTTTCTTGATTACGCAATTCCTCGAGCTTCCGTTCTGCTTTTTTATCAGATTCCTGAATAATTTTTTGCGCGTCTTCCTTTGCTGAAAGAAGCAGCTGCTTAACCTCAATCTCAATCGATCCCTTCTTGCCAATAGTGAGTGCCCAGCGGATGACATATCCGGCGATAAGGCCAAATATTCCTGAACCTACACCTATGGCGATAACCATGGTGAATTCCATCATATAATTTGCGGGACTTTCGAAAATGAATGAAATTCGAGATTTGGGGTGGGTAACGAGGAAGACATATTCATATATGTTGACCGAGTTACTGGGGTCCCAAAGCGAAAAAGTTCGTCATTTGCGGAAAGCCTGTTGAAAAACCAACCTACTTGGGTCGTTTCAGGTATGCGAGCGGAGACCGAGGATTGTTCGGAATTAAGGGTGAGTGTGCGGTAAAAAAGAGAACAGTCGGGAATTCAATTGCATACGAGAAGTGGAGTAGGTACTTGGCTTAAATTAACGTTGATAAATAACGATATTTCTACAAATGTCAGTTTTGTATCTGTGTGCAAAGTCTACCGACATTCTTAATGTAGCAGATGAAAGCCTTTAACACAAATTACATCACCGACTCTCGCGAATCGGTGATGTAAATAGAAATTTTTGTCCCTCAATCAATCCACTACAACTCCTAAGTTGACGGGATGGGAAGGAAAAAAATCTGGGTTGGTCGTGCTTGTTGTGCCCTACCTCGTAGATTTCGGTCTCAGCACTTCGTCAATGAGACCATATTTCTTTGACTCATCGGCAGTCATGTAGTTGTCACGGTCAGAGTCCTTTTCAACTATGTCAGCAGGCTTTCCGGTATTTTTTGCAAGAATCTTGTTCAAATTATCTTTCGTGCGCAGAATGTGTTTTGCGGAAATGGCAATATCGGAGGCTTGGCCCTCTGCCCCACCCATGACTTGGTGAATCATCACTTCAGCATTGGGGAGCGCCATGCGCTTGCCTTTTGCGCCGGATGAAAGAAGGACTGCCGCCATTGAGGCTGCCATGCCAACACAGATAGTTGAGACATCGGGCTTGATGTGATTCATCGTGTCATAGATTGCGAGACCAGCAGAAACTGAGCCACCAGGTGAATGGATGTAGAGCTTAATATCCTTTTTGGGATCTTCCGATTCGAGAAAAAGCATTTGTGCGATAATAATATTTGAGGTGTCATCGTCAATTTGACCAGTGAGAAAAATAATACGCTCTTTCAAGAGGCGCGAATAAATATCATACGCCCGCTCGCCGAGCGATGTTTTTTCAATAACAGTAGGAATAAGATAGCCCATGGTGTATGCAGTTAATGGAGTAACGTTGCCACCATAGCACACACAAAGCAACTTGACAAATCACAGTTTTAGACGGAAACTCCATTTTAGTCAAAGTACTTGCCTGGAGTAAAACATGAGTGCTGTACCGTTTCCTCACTATCCCAATGTAAAAGAAGAAGATGTCGGACCGGAGCGCACCGGCGTGATTACCCTTTACATTTCTGAATTTGAAATGTTTTGCCTCATTGAAGATGCCGTGACGGGCCAGCAATTTGCTGTGGTTAAAAAATTTACCGACCCCACCGTATTCAGTGCTCTTGCTGTCGGCACTCGAGTAAGGTTTCGTGCCACCCACAAATTTGCGCGCATCGTTTCAATTTCAATTATCTTCTGATGTTAAACAGGTCACCTAGTCCTGTTTTTTGTTGCCTCAATAAATGAATTGAAAATGTTTGTCGAGGTTGTATCACCGAGCTCCTCTGGGTGCCACTGCACTCCAAGCCCAAACGTATAGTCCTCAATTTCGATTGCCTCAATCAGTCCGTCAGGTGCGTATGCACTCGCACGGAGTCCTGCTCCTAGCGTCTTGATACCTTGATGATGAAGACTATTGACGTGCAGACTTGTCGTTCCAGCGCATCGCCCAAGTATGGAGTCTGGAGTAACGGTGACCTCGTGGACAAGAAAATTCCTCGGCAGTGCTTTATGATCTGCATCGAAATGGAAATCGTGTTGCATCCCATCGGGCATTTCGTGCTCTATGTCCTGGAAAAGCGTTCCGCCCATAAATGTATTTAGTATTTGGAATCCTCGACAAATTACCAGTATGGGAAGTTTTTGTGCCATAGCATGTTTGAGGAGTGCCAACTCAAGCTCATCCCGAGCAGGCTCACATGCTATGCATGATCGATTCTGTTCTCCATAGCGCACAGGGTCAATATCATATCCGCCCATGAGGAGCAGACCATCTACGCTTGGAAACAGTTCGCCAAGGTCTGCAACATCGGGGCGCATGATTCCCATGGGGATACCTCCCGCGTGTTTTACTGCTTCAATGTATTTTTGGTTAAATTGGTACCTGGGAATGATCGCTCCTTCGTCTGAGCGTGCGGAAGGGACAAGAATTACTGGGCGTTGCATATCTACCGAGGGTACAATAAAACCCGCGAATTGTAACGCGGGCTCCTGTGGAGAGCTACCAAATGTAGCGCACCATGAGGGTGTGGAGAGGGGTATGCCAGAAAATATTTTCAGTGAAACCGTTTGAACTAAGGAATCGACGGGCGGGGCTATTTGTCGCCCGTATATTGGCGTATACGCGCCTCACCATTAGACTTGCTCCCCAATAACACCCACCCGTTAAAAAACACACTCCTCGGTGTGTTTTTTAAGTCCCGTAGCTCAAGTGATAGTTCCACAATCCCG
>JAYSSO010000055.1:0-1571 GCA_043720495.1 Candidatus Lloydbacteria bacterium
GCTCAAAACGGGACCTCTGCTCCCAACACAAGGACATGCAGGAGGGTTTTTTTTTTATTTCCACTTGTAGTAAAAAAACTTTAAAAATTCTTTTTATTGTTTGCCCAGTACCCGCCATCTAGCTCATATCCCTCGGTGCGTTTGAAGTCAATATGACCTTCTCTTTCCTTTTGCTGAAGATGATCGTAGTAGGACTGCTTGTATGCCTCATGTCGCATTGCACGTCCTGATACCACATTCTTGTTGCCACGCAACATGTTCTCCACATCTCTCAAAGTAGGGGCTTTCTTGTCCAAAAGGAAGTTTCTGACCCACATCCTCTTAATAGACTCAGAATCCACATTGTCATAGGCATGGAGTAGGTTGATGGTGTCTTGCCACTCAAACTCACAATTGTCACGCATCGAGTCCCAGTTGTTCTTCGCAATGGAGTTTACATTGCAGTCCACAATTGAACTCTCACCGTGTGTTGCAGATTCGAGGATGTGGACTTCCTGGGCATACTGCTCAACAATTGGATCACTCCTCTTTTTGAACGCAGGGCCACCATCACGCAGTCCATATGCTCCATGCATTTCCCTCTTGTAAACTTGGCAAAAGTGAGCGTATTGCTCAGGTTTCTCACCACAGTACTGCTTCTTTGATGGAAGATAGATGATACGAACCCTAGCAACCCCCATTTGGCGACAGTATGCGAGGATCGCTGCGGCCTCTGGGGAATCATCTGCAAACGCTTTGTTATGAGTAAAGCATAGGCATGGAGTGCGGTTCACACCATCCATCCATACAACAATGACATACGTATCGGTATGAATGAATTTGAGGCCTTTGAATTTTTTTTGTGTGGCACCAATTCCATTGAAGCCACGCTGTCGTCGGATACGATGAGAATTCGTTGCAGAATCAATACAAAATGTCAAACGAGCACCATGGGTGAAGAAACTCTTGCGTTGCAGCTCCAGAAGTTGCTCGTGATAACGCAGGACATAATCTTCAAAGGACATGCCAGAAGGCATGGATCTCGTTCCGTGGAGCTGATATGATAGCTCTCCAAGTTGCATATATCGAGATGCAGTGGGTTGCGACAAAGGATCGCCGAAAAGTTTCCAAGAATGATCCTGCACTTGTTTACATCCAACTGGTTTTTCATCAGCCAAAACTGCTCCAAAAAGGATGTGAAGTTCCTCTTCAGAGAGCTTTTTCTGGCTCCCACTCTTCTTTTCCTCCAAGAGAGGAGACTCTCCTGCATTGATTGCTGCAACATGTGCCTGAAGAGTGCGGGTTTTTGGCTGGTAATCCGCCTCTGCCCCAAAACCGACGAACGCTGGAATGGAGACACCTTCTCTCTTAGCTCCAGCGGCATACTGCGCAAGGGCGACCTTGGTCTCTGGGGATACTCCCTTGCTCATATATTGGCCACGCCGAGTGGTCACCTCCCCAGAAGCGAACCTTTTCATATTTTTTTTTAGTGCAAAGAGCGAAAATTGCCAAATACACACAAGTCAGAAACTTTGTTTTGTGAACAAGGGTTGTGGAGAAAGGGTCAAGCACCCTTCAAAACAACTCGTGGT
>JAYSSO010000056.1:0-3723 GCA_043720495.1 Candidatus Lloydbacteria bacterium
TGCGGGATTGTGGAACTATCACTTGAGCTACGGGACTTAAAAAACACACCGAGGAGTGTGTTTTTTAACGGGTGGGTGTTATTGGGGAGCAAGTCTACTAAAAAAGACTCGATTTATGTATATTATGCCTTTTTTGACAACTAAAAGGACTTGGATCATGAAGACCTTCTTACGCTTCCTTCTTTTGCTATGTTTCTTTGGACAGATCAGTTTTGTCCATGCAGCAGACACGATCGTCTATGACGATGCACTCAGAAATTCATTCATTGGCGGCTCGTATGGAGCCACAGTAACGCTCAACAACACTGCTCCTGTTCAACAAGGTGCGAACTCGATCAAAGTGGTGTACGGCGCGGCATGGCAAGGCTTGTCGATAAACAACTTCACAGGCGTGACTGTCGGACAGAACAACTACCTCAAGGTGGCTTTCCAGCAGAACCGCTCAAGCGCTGACAACTCTCAACCATACCTGATTGTCTATAAGAAATCTGGTACGAGTGAGGTGTACACTGTCGCCCCACTCAAGAACTATGTGGCGGGCGGTATTATCAATGCAAACACGTGGTATGTCACACAAGTCCCGCTTCTTGACATCGGGCTTTCACCGACCGATTTGGTGACGCGAGTCGCAATAGAATCAAATGTCGCAATGACGGCATATTTCGATGACGTGCGATTCACTTCGATCGTTTCGGAAGGTACTCCGCCGGTCATCTACCGAGACAAGCTCAATCGCTCGACCACAAGCGGATGGATCAACAGCTCATGGGCCACAACCGTCGACTTTGCCTCAACGCAGCGCGTATACACGCCGCAGTACTCGATTGCCGCCGACTTCCAGAGTCCTTGGGCGGGCCTGTCATTCACTGGTGCGCAAGAATTTGACCGAGTGCAGACAGGTGCACTGCGTTTCGCATTCCAAGCGGAAAGTGCCGGGCAAGACCTTTATCTTGTGGTGTATGGAAGAAACGGAACGGTGCTGTTGAACACTCCCGTGACCACCTTCATCCCTGGCGGCGTGATCGGACAAGGTATGTGGTATCAGATCACCGTGCCGTACTCGTACTTCGCAGCAGGTCCGATCGTTTCGGTCAGCTTCCAGAGTCGCTACGTATCGCGTTTCTATTTCGACGAGATAAGGTTCGTGCATGATGACGGATCAGTGATTTTTGGCGAGGGGTTCAATGGAGGTTGGAAGGACTACTCGTGGCAGAGTACACGCTATCCCGTGCTCGAGGCAACGCAGGGCTACTGGTCACTGCGAGTGGACTTCCTTGGTGCATGGGGTGACTTGTATCTTGAAAACACAACTGGAGTGAATACCGCCAATCGTGGTGGACAGCTTAACTTCGATGTGTTCAGCGACACAGTGAGTGCGCAACATGAGGTGTACATGATTCTCTATGGTCCCGGCAAGGTGAAGCTCAACCCGAATGGTACGCTGATTCAAATCTCTAATGGTGCGTGGAGGCACAATAGCATCAACCTTTCCTCGATGAACGCCACAAACCAAGTGGTCACAGGGATTGCATTCACCAGCAGATACCCGGATACGGTGTTTTTCCACGATGTGCGCATTGGGAGACCCAATAATGTGGAGTTCCGTTTTCCACTCAATGTGGGTAATCCGTATTCATCTCAAGTGGTGGGTGTGATGGATCATGATCAAGCCTCTGACAGAGTACTCGCCTATAATGGACAATTAGGGAACTTAAGTTGCACTGGAGCGCAAAGAAGCTGTCTTCGCACTGAGGGCGATTTCTCATTCTCGTTGCTTGATGCCTACGATGACCAATTTGGCGGAAGCAAACACAGATATCTCTCATATGACAACCACAGTGGTTACGATTACCCCGCAAACGCAGGCACTCCGATTCACGCTGCGCATGATGGTCGGCTGTGCATTGCGACCAACTCAACGGTGAAAGACGGGGTCAGTCTATGGAGAGACCCATCATATTGCCCTGTGGTATCCATCGCACCAATGCAATGGGACACATATCACGCATTCTTCGTGCGTCACTCGGTAACTAACCTTGAGTCGTGGTATCTTCACTCAGAGTCAGTATCAGGAGGAATCTGCACAGGCGCATCAGGGCTGCACCCTGATGTTGCTGCACAGATAGTGGTAAAAGGATATGTGGACGTCTCTGAGGGCGACATGATTGCTTGCGTGGGAGGGTTTCCCAGCTTCGGTCCGCACCTTCACTTCGGTTCATATAAGTTTCCCAATCCAGTTCCAATAGGAGACATCACTCGCAAATACATGCAAGATCCATTAGGTAACGGCTCAATTGGGCATCCCAACGTACTTTGGCAGAAGAAGCCAAGTCCTTCGGCTCCGTAAATACTTGTTCTTTGTTTAACATTTCTCCCTGCACGATTGTGTGGGGAGTTCTTTATCAGAAGAAAGTGAGGGACTCGAGGATTGAAGTTCTTTCACATCCGATGATAACCACGTAGTCTTTTTTTGGATTTTTGATATACCAATCACAAAAAGTATCTCCGTCACGACCGTATACTCCCTCGATACTCGTTACTGTTCCATAAGGCTTCTCAAAATCTTTCTTAGTTGCTTTAATGGGTCCGTCAGCTAATTCTTGACTGCTTTTTTTAATACTCTCAATGTCTGAGTCAACGTGTACTAAGCCGTAGGTTTGGTATTCACCATCTTTTGCATCAATACTAAGTGTTTCTCTTTGAGAGAGGGGGTCATTTTTATTCCAATGAAACTCAAGGCCAAATTTTTTATTTGTATAAGTTTGAAAATCTTGTGACAATGCGCTTTCTGGTAATTCCCCAAACATTGCAGTGATTTGGTTTAGGGTAGAAATATTTTTACACTGCATAGTGACAATATATTTTCTCTTTGGATCTTCTAGGTACCACGCGCATGATCGATCATCGTTTATATTTGGATTTGTAATCCAAGTCTTTTTTGTGACTGTCCCGTATGGCATAGCAGAAATTTCTTTTATTGGCTTCCATCGTTCTGAGAACGTCATATCGTCAATTTCATTTTTTAATCTTGCAACGTCAGACGTAATGCCAAGAATAATGCGTGGCGATTTATCGTTTAAGGAACCAGAAAAAAAGACAATAACAAGTTGGTCAGACAATATCTCGTTTTTATTCCACTCAAATTGGAAGCCAAATTGCTCATTCTGATACACCTGCAGGCCACTTGAGGTAGTACTTGCAGTTGTTGATGTCGCTACGGTGGCAGTTGCTACAGGGTTTGTGGTAGTAGTATTTTTTGTTCCGAATACACTCAAAATTGCCAATAAAACAAGTATAAAAGCAGCTCCGAGTACAATATAAATTGTTCTTGATTTCATGAGGACACTCTAGGATATTTTTAGCAAAATTGCAACGAAGCACCCTCAGTCGCCTGGCAGAAAAAGCCAGGTCCTTCGGTTCCGTAAGTTAACTGTTCTTTGGTAAACATTGCTCCCACCGAACTCATAATTAAATTATCTAACAACATTAGTGCTCTGTCAATTTTTGACACTTTCCGCGTTATCCCCTAGAAAACAATGGCTCTGTTGCGCCAAAATTCCCCTGCTATATAATAGTGGTAGAGGCTAAAAACCTCTGCATGCAGAGTTACTCAGAAGCAATTCGGAGTAACGTAGATTATTAGCATCTGCTAATCAGAAAAAAGATGAACAAGCAGTCAATAGTTGAGGCAGTCCACGAAAAACTCGGAGGCACGAAAGTTGC
>JAYSSO010000057.1:0-9742 GCA_043720495.1 Candidatus Lloydbacteria bacterium
CGCTGCCGGATTGTGGAACTACCATTTGAGTTACGGGACATAAAAACACACCGTGGGGTGTGTTTTTTGACGGGTGGGTCTTATTGGGGAGCAAGTCTATTGTATCGGCCCTACGCTATTGTTTGTCATTCAATATCGTCTGTGGTGGCTTGAGGAACATCCGATAGATCGCAAAAGCATGCTGGTCACAAACCTGGTATTGATTCCAATTCTTGGAATTACGCTCTATGTTATTGGCTTCAAACTGCTTCTGCTAGTATTTTTTTCTGCGGTAGTGACCGCGTCAACTGTGGGTGTGTGGTTTTTCTACATTCAACACATTTTTGAGAATGCCTATTTTGCACGTGCAAGCACATACAACCGACGCGATGCAATCATGAAGGGAAGTTCGTTTTATCAGCTTCCCAGATTTTTTGACTGGCTCACCGGGAGTATCGGCTACCACTCACTGCACCACTTGAACCCCAGCATCCCGAGCTATCGCTTGCGTGCATGTTGGAAAAAAGTGGAATGCCATTTCTCTGAAACACCCAAATTCACCTTCCTACAAAGCTTCCGACTTATCGGACTCAGTCTCTGGGACGAAAAAGCACGGAAAATGGTGCGATTTAACTGACACTCAAACAAAACGCATGGCACTGGCCATGTGTTTTTTACATATATTTTCTTTTTGCGTTAGAATAAGCAGATGCAATGGCAAACACATCTACTGCGTATTTTCGTATGGGCTTTCGTAATCACGCTCACCCTGGCCACTATTTGGATTGTACAAAACACTAGAGCAGGCGAACCGGCGGAAACCCCGACGAGTACGAACACGAATTCGCGCTGTGAAGGCCCCAAGGCAAATGATTTTCAGTGTTTTAAAAATCGCTTCACCCATCTCACCGAGGCGCTCGGCCCCAAAGTTGCTCTCGCGAACCTCAAAAAAGAATATGCAAACAATCCTTTCGTGTACTCACAGTGCCACCAACTCGTACATGTCATTGGCAACGTCGTAGCCGAGCGTATACCAGATATTGCTGACGCATTTATTGACGGAGATGCAATATGCTGGAGCGGATATTACCATGGAGTAGTCGAGCGCTATGCACAAATAAAAGGGCGAGATAAATTTATTTCGGAAGCGGACACTCTGTGCGCAAAAATTTCCGATAAAACTCGGTATGGATTTGATTATTACAATTGTGTCCACGGATTGGGGCACGGGGTGATGGCGATAACCCGAAATAATCTTTTTGATGCACTCTCCTTGTGTAAAAACCTCACGGGTGATTGGGAAAAGCACTCCTGTTACGGAGGAGTGTTTATGGAGAACGTGATGGTGGACAATCGTGGTCACGGTGAGGCCGAGCTCAAGCCTGACGATCTCCTCTATCCCTGCACGGTCGTGGAGAATGAGTTTAAAGAGGAATGCTATAAAATGCAGACATCGTATGCACTGACAAAAAACGGATATGATTTCCGCAAACTCTTCGAGCTCTGCGCGGTAGCCGACGTCAACTACCGAAGAACTTGTGCGCAATCCATCGGACGTGACGCATCGGGACAAAGCGTAAGCGACGTTAAGCAAACAATTGGTTCGTGTTCCCTCGGCAGAGATGATGACCAAATCACTAATTGTTATATTGGGGCAGCAAAAGATTTTGTAGCGTACCACCACTCAGACGTGCAGGCACGCACGCTCTGCGACACCATTCCTCCATTTTTTAAGATGGCTTGTGAGACCGCACTACTACAACAGTGGAGTACGGTGAAACCCATCCAGTAAGCAAACATCAAAAAACCACACCGCACGTGTGGTTTTTTTGAATATTCAGCTCAGACTATTCTACAATAATCTTCCCGACCATCCCCATCGCGCGATGATTGCCGACAGAGCAGTAAAATTCAAACACACCCTTCTTTGTGGGAGTGAATTCAATACTTGTCGTTTCTCCGCTACTTACCTGAAGCGTGCGCACATTCAGTTCATCCACAACAAGATCATGAAATCCCTGCTTTACGTTCAGTACTATTTTTGTGGGCTCTCCCATCTTGGCACGAATCTCTGATTTGGAATAAGCAAAGTTATCGGCAGAAAGTTCAATCACCTGCTTACCGTTACTCATTTGAACCTGGGTACTATTCCCTGAACTCGTTGCCATCTGATGTGTTCCTCTGTCATGCATCTTTGCACTCGGCGCCCACATCTTTTCTGGCATCCGAATATCTCCACAGGCTATATATACCGAAGCCTCAGCATCGGACTTGTGTATATTGATGGCGAGTGGCAGTCCAGCAAGCAATTCTTTTGTTGATACCGCTAGCGTCGTTGAGGACTTCCCTCCCACAACTGCCGAAAGTGGGTGTGTCACTGCGCCTGGAGTGGGGCACGCACCTGCATGAATATGTGCGGGGCGTGGGAGCGTTGCGTTATCCTGCTCAGTTGAGTTTTCTTTCATGAGCTCTATCGATACCACAGCTTTCCCACTACTATTATCCATTATTCTTGCCCAACCTTTTACGCCGGAATTGTTTTGTGTAACCAGAGGAATCATTATCGCATGTCCAACTTTTTTAAGTAATCCTGGAGGAATCTTTCCAGAGATACCTGCTCCATCGTTTTGCAAGATACGATTTAATATCTCAAGGGTTCTCGGTCCAACTTCCCCCACCGACTCGAGATTATTCTTTTCTTGAAAGCGTCGAATTGCTTTTTGGGTGAGCGGTCCGAATACTCCGGACACTACTCCTTCCGGATAAATTTCCGGGTCAGTAGCTAGTAACTCTTGAAGCGTTTTTACTTCGTTACCCATACTTCCAATGCGCAATCTCTCTGTAAGCCATAGTTCGGTACGAAGCATTTTTACCTCACTGTGTTGCATGTTGAGTGTGGCCTTGAGGACCTCGATTTGCTTCATGAGCATCTCTATTTTTGCCTGTAGGGCAGTGACATCTGCGCCAGCCACAGTACTTGTTGCTACTTCTGCAAATGCTGTACTCGAGCCCCCCCCAAGAAATAGCACTAAAGCGAGAGCCGTGACAATTTTTTTGTTCATATAAATTTAACTAAACGAATAAAGATAAATAGCAGTATACCATACTATACTAGCGGGAATGTGAAGGAAAAAAGGTGAATTCATTAAAACTACACTTTCATTTTTTCGTTTTACGACAGATTTTGACGCAAGCAGGCACTGAGGGGGAGTGCTATAGCAATTCGCGTGGAAGGAGCCACACATACAGCGCAAGAAGAAATGAAATACCTGCCATAAGAAAAAAGACAATTTGAAACCCAAAAGACTCGATAATAAGTCCTCCGATTAAGGCGGCCAACCCAGAAGCTATCGCCGTCACTCCCTCAAGTCCCCCCCACTCCCCTATGGAGTGCTCACGGGAGGTATGCTCACTGTAGAGCGATGCAAATGCCGGCACACCTATCGCAGCGGCAATTCCCCAGAGTACTTGCGTAAGCAAAAGTTGCGGGAGACTGTCCATAAATGCATAGCTCACAAATACAACTGAGCGAATGAGGTACCCAAGGGCGAGCAACAACTCTTGTTCACGTACGCGGAGTTCCCACTTAATAAAAAGCAGCATCAGGACCCCGGAGATGATGGTGAACACTCCCCACGACATACCAGCAAATGCAAGTTCTCCCCCGAGCTCTTCTACAACGAAGACTGCGTAAAATGGAGCAAATATACCAACGACAAACGTAAATAGCACATTGATGGTAATGAGCGTGCGGAGTGGTCGGTTGAGCGGTCCGCCTGGGAACAATGTATGAAAAAAAACGCGGACTATATTCATGCGTTTAGTATAACAAATAACATAAATTTTCTGCGTGAAAACCCGTACTGAAATTCGGGTAGAGGGGCCAATGATTGT
This sequence comes from Candidatus Lloydbacteria bacterium, assembly GCA_043720495.1. Taxonomy (GTDB): domain Bacteria; phylum Patescibacteriota; class Minisyncoccia; order Phycocordibacterales; family UBA6899; genus MHLP01. Next base: position 3,874 of record JAYSSO010000057.1, read on the forward strand.
ACTTGAGCATGTTATTTTCATATTGACCATGGTAGCTTTAAGCTATATTTACTCAGCTTTTTTCTGATTTTTGATAGAATTATCGTGATTTCAAGTTGTTTTAGGTAACCTTTTGCACCAGAGTAAGCATTGTGTAAGTGTAGAGGAAATAGCATAAAGAGAATCTCAACATATGAACAATCTACAAACATCCGTCATGTCAGCAGGCGCGGGAGACCGTGAGGCATTTCGTGACGTCTACGAGAGTTCAAATGACAAGGTTTTTCTCTTTCTGCTTGGGCAACTCGGGGATCGTGAGGTAGCGCTCGACATACTGCAGGATACCTATATTGATCTCTGGAAGAGCCTCGCAAAGTTTCAATATAAAAGTGATGAGGAATTTTGGGGATTTCTCTTTACGATTGCGCGGAGGAAAGTTTATGCACAGCGCAAACGAGCAAAAAATGCCAACGTGCCCGTCGACCAGGAGACGCTTGAATACCTCCATGAATCAACACATCCGGGATCCTCTCCCCCCACCCTAGACCGCGCGCTGTACGGAGCACTGGAGAAATTAAGTGCACTATCAAGAGAGGTGCTGAATCTTCGGTACTGGTCAGGGCTATCGTATCGTGAAATTGCCATTGCGCTACAAACAACTGAAAACACCGCAAAGGTACGGCATCATCGTGCGATTAAAGAATTACTTACTCACCTTCCAAAAACATATGTCGACCAACAATTTATTTAATGAAAGTCAGTTCGCTAATATTGAAGCACGTATGAACAACATCAAACATGACGGTATGAGTCAGAATGAAAAAACCCGCTCGTGGAATGCCATAGCGGAGGGACTTCCATCTCGCTCGAAAACTTTTTCACATGTCACACTTGTTGCCCGCATGCAAAGTCGCATTGTCGCTGTCTCCGTAGGAATCCTCATATTGCTTGGGGGCGCGGCGACCGCATCTGCGCACAATTCCAAACCTGGAGATGTCTTTTTTCCTGTGGCGGTCGCCGGAGAAAAAGTGCAACTACTCTTCACGGGTAATCAAAAAGCGAAAGAATCGCTCCATATTAAATTTGCAGAACGACGCCTTGCAGAAGCAAAGGAGCTTGCGGGAGCAGTAGCAAGTGTAAGCACCAGCACAACCGCACTCGGCGCCACAACTACTACGCTGAGTAAGGGGGAGGCGAAGAAAATTGCCCGGACAACTCGAGGAATCGAAGTTGCACTCGCGCAACTCGCAGAAACTCGCAGTGCCCTTGTCGCAAAGGGTGCGACTGATGCAGTGCTTATCATCGACGACATTATCGCAGAACTGAAGGGTGTCGGAAGTGGACGCGTGAGTATCACTCATTTATCAGGAGGAAAAAATGGCAAAGGAAACGTATCGATACGAGCTGCTTTTACTTCTACGAGTACTGCAACAAGCACCCTTTCTGGCACAATCAAGATAGACGAAAAAAAGGACGGGGCTAAGATTGTTCTCCGCACAGCTGACGGCTCAATGAAAACTTCAATTGCGCTCGGCAATAAGAGCGGGAAAGATAAGGATGAAAAGGGTAAGGACAAGTCCGAAAAAGATCACGACGACCGCGATCACGATAAGGGGAAAAATGATAAGGAAGATGATGACAGCGACGAGCACGAAGACGAAAAAGACCGCAAACATAATGAAAAGAAAATTACGGTCTGTCACGTCTCGGGGAACAATAAGCACTCAATCTCGATATCACGAAATGCTGTACGACCACACTTGGCACACGGGGACACACTCGGACAATGCAGGGGCATAGTCGTACCACCAACTGGAGATACCGCAGCACCAACTCTTGCGAATCTTGCGATCGTCCCCGCACAAGGAAGCGCTGTGGTCACATGGACAACAAATGAGTCTACGACAGCATCCTTATGGCTTTCCACCTCGTCACCAGTTGCAACAGGCGGGACACCGGCTGCATCGCGCACATCTCTTCTGTCTTCACACTCTCTCGCACTCTCATCACTAAACAGCTCAACAACGTATCTTGTCATCGTCTCATCATATGACGCAAGCGGAAACAGAGCGACATCATCGCAGCTCAGTTTCACTACTCTCCCACCAACTCCCTCACCCTCGGACGTGACTTCGCCGGTAATTTCTGGGATCGAAACGAGCGGCGTAGGCACAACCGGTGCAACGATTACATGGACAACGAATGAGGCGGCGAAAACTCGACTCTACATTTCGACCTCAAGCGTCGTCGATACGAGCGTCGTTCCAAATTTTGAGGAGTCAGGATTTGTGCTTGCCCACAGCATCACACGAAGCGGGCTCACACCAAATACTACATACCGCTACATTCTCTCAGCAGTCGATGCATCCGGAAACCGCGGAACGTCAAGCATGGTGACATTCACCACAAGTGCGCTCCCCCCACCAGTTGATACCACAGCGCCAATACTCTCAGGTGTTTCAGTCTCGACTACGGCCGACAGCGCTACGATAACCTGGAATACGAATGAACTTTCTACTGCTCTCCTTTACTTTGGGACTGCAGACCCTGTGAACTTCTCTGGTTCGAAGCTCACGCTCGGCTCGCTTGCTACCAGCCACAGTGCAGTACTCTCGGGACTCACTGCATCAACCACCTATCGATTTGTGATTGTATCGAAGGATGGAACCGGAAACACTAGAACATCGTCACAGACAGGTTTTCTAATTAACTAATTAAACAATCGAGCAAAAACCGCCCACAATAAGTTGGGCGGTTTTTTTATTGTAGCGGTTTCCTAGCGCACGCGAGTCTCGAGGAAAACTGGTGTGGTGGCGAGCACGACGTTAAACCCTTCAACGCCGAGCACTTCTCCGCGTGTTGTTTCAACACGCACTCGCCACTTACCGGGATTCACCAATACCGATGAGTATCCACGATATCCATATTCTCGCCCTCCGGAAATTGGATAGGAAATGCGCTGTCTTGTGCGCCATGATGAAGTAGGCTCATCGTAAAATTGCCACACATGTACAATGGACGTCGTCAGTTTCGTTGGAGCAAACACTGCACTATAGAAATAGAGTGGCTCACCACTTGTTTGCACGGTGGGTGTGGAAAAAAAACTCCGGTTTTTCTCCTTCTCTTTGTCTATCAAAACCTGGTAGTCACCAGTGGAGAGTCGAGATGCGCCATATGACACTTCAGCGACACGAAGTGCGAGCGGTATCGGCGGAATAACCCGAAAGAAATATAATGTAGTTATCAAAACCGTTATTCCCAATATACTGCCGAGAAGTACAGTACGGCCGGAATGGATAACATGTGGCGTGAGCGTCGCAAGGACGAGCATCAAGACAGACATGCCACAGAGTGCAAGTAATATGGAAACAAGAAATATGATTGGGCCGACTGCACCCAAGAGTACCGGCACGGCAAACGTCATGTTCATTACCAAAATAAAATACAGCAGTGCCATGCGGAGTTCAAGTTGTCTTAAGCGGTTGCGTGCGATCTCGGTAAGCAACATGATGAAAAAAAGTAAGATAAGAAAGGGAAAACTCACGAGCAGCGAGGAACTCCGTGTGTAATACACAAAGACCGCAGAGAGGAGGGATCCAATGACGAGTGCGGTGAAAAAGTTAAGAAAAGTGGAGAAACGTAACCACCGAGGCGAATGCAGTCCACGCTCAGTAATCACCGCAGACGCCACAAGCGCAATCGTCACCACTACAAGATATACACCAAGCACAACATACGTTACCCCCGCATCAATCCGGGGGAGAAAAAATACATCGGCAAATGCCCCAACAAAAAATAGTAGGGCAGAAACATGTCTTTCATACTGCTTGAAACCCAACTGTAAGCCAGATTGCCCATTTGATTTGCTGGTGCGTGCATTTACCATATGGTCATATTAATAGAAGAGTGCACAAAAACATAATAAGTTAGCAGTGGGGCGAAGTTGTCCACATGTTTTGAGAAGGTTATGAGAAAGTTTTCCACATTTCCCGCTATAATGACGAAGTAGTGTTTTTTTGTTCACGACTGCGTGCGAACACTCGCCCGTTTGAAAGCGAAAGACAAACCACATTGTCTATTTTCCATTTTTTATGACCCACAGTGGAGATAAAGAAGGAAGTGTTGCTAATTTCAATCACTGCATCGCGATCACTCAAAAACAGAGGGGAGCATATTGCTCCCCTCTGTTTTTTCTTGGTTTTCTTCCTATTTCAATTTTGAGAATTTTGTTCTAATAACGGCAGGAGCACTGGGAGTATGTTTTGCTCGGCAATAATTTGTGCACCCTCCTCGTTCGGATGGATTCCATCGTTTTGATTCCGTGACTTATCGAAGACTACGCCCTCAAGTAAAAATGGAACAAGTGGGACTCCATACTCCTTTGCAAGTGCGGGGTAGAGCGCATTAAATTCAGCAACATAGGTGGCACCAAGATTTGATGGGGCATACATCCCCACCAGAATGACTAGCACTGCTTCCTTCTGAAATATTTCTATAGTCTTTGCAAGGTTTGCTTTGGTCGATGCAGGATTGATGCCACGAAGCACATCATTTCCTCCGAGTGCTATCACCACGATGTCCTGCTTTTGCTTGACAACAAACTCTGCGCGACGAAGTCCACCTGCGGTTGTCTCTCCCGTTACACCAGCATTTACGATGGACACATCGTAACCTTTCTCATGAAGCATGCGCTCCAGTTGCGCCGGATATGCACTCGTGAGTGCGATTCCATGCCCCGTAGTTATACTATCTCCAAAAACGGTAACGATTGTTGCACCAATGCCTGGAGTGAGTGCAGCGGAACTTGAAGCCGTGAACGTAGAAGATGAGGGCGAGATGAATATCTCTTTCTTCTCTCGGCCAATGATATACGCGCCGAGTAACACAACAACGACGAACAAAAAAATATACAGCAAAAAACGCGGGGCCTTCGAAGCATTGTCGTTTGGTAGCGTCATGTGGAAATGATACCATGAGGCTTATGATAGAGCTGAAACATGTCTTCAAGTCTTATACTCAGGGGGGTGAGGTCATCCCGGTACTTCGTGATGTAAATTTGACCATCAAGGACGGTGAGCATATTGCCATTATTGGTGCGTCTGGATCAGGAAAATCCACACTACTCTCCCTCATGTCCGGTATGGATAAACCAGACTCTGGAGAGGTGCTCATCGACGGTCGGAACTTGAGATCACTCTCTGATGTTGAACTCTCGATGCTCCGCAATAAGGAAATTGCCATCATTTTTCAATCATTCGAATTGGTTCCGTCATTTTCCGCACTAGAAAATGTGATGCTTCCCCTCGATATCGGAAAAATAGGAGGAAGGGTCGACGCTGAGGTGGCACTACAGAAAGTCGGACTTGCACACCGCATGATGCATCTTCCCAGCATGCTCTCGGGGGGAGAGGAGCAACGCGTCGCAATTGCACGCGCACTCATACAAGACCCGAAAATTATTTTTGCTGATGAACCCACGGGCAATCTCGACCATGTGACCGGTAACCAAGTCCTTTCGCTCATCAAGGGGGCAGTGGGCGGAAAGGAGCGCACGCTCATCATCATCACCCACGACGCAAATATTGCGAAAGGCATGGACCGGATAGTGGAAATTAAGGACGGCACCGTTCAGGAAAGATTATTTGATGACAATGCCTTATGATATCCCTCAGGTTACTTCCTCAGTTGTTGAAGCGTAGTGGCACACGACTGCTACTTGCCTACCTCAGCCTCATGCTGGGCGCCATCACGCTTGGAACTGTTCTTGGGCTTATCGGGAGCGTGCAAGGGTTCTTCGTTTCAGAGTCACGCTCACTCCTGGGTGGTGATGTGACAATTGGAGCCGACGCGCCAATTCCCACAGATATTCCCCTACTCCTAGAGCTTCGTG
>JAYSSO010000058.1:0-3684 GCA_043720495.1 Candidatus Lloydbacteria bacterium
TTCTGCAAGTGGAGAAATAGGAAACAATTCATTTGACCACAATATCGGCAACTGGCGTGATGTGCGGGGAATTTTTTATGGATACGATATGCACAAAAAAATGATCGTACTCGCAGATAGAGGGCGCGGAGTACAAAAAACGCTTCGTCAGGTGCGCCCAGAAATTGCTTCTGATAAGGAGGCACTTCATGTCGCATTTACCGAAATTGTCTCGGGACGTGCTCCCGAAGCAAGGGGAAACGGGCTCAAATATGTGCGGTCCATGACCACACTGTCGCCAATCGTGGTTGAGTGTTGGTCCGGAAATGCAAAAGCAATGATACGTGGTGGGAAACTTGATATTGAAGAAACGGAAATAATTACTTCAGGCTGCCTCTCTGTGCTCAAATATTAACTCTATACACACCATGCGTATTGCTCTTGAAAAATTCGGTACAACACTTGTCTCTCGACAACAAGGCAAGGAGGCATATGCGGCATTTCTTCCATCATTACGTGATGTGAAGAGTGACGATGTACTGCTCGTAGATTTCACAGGGGTCATCACCTTCTCACCATCATGGGGAGATGAATTTTTAAGTCCATTACTTGCAAAGCATGGTGCGACCCTCACGCTCGTACACATCGGAAAAAATCCTTCGATACTCCTCACACTCGAACTCCTCGAACAGATTCACGGGCAACAATTCACTCGAGCATAAGAAAAAAATGAAAAATGCTGATGCGCAAAAAATAGCTAAGGAGACGCGAGATTCTTACGACCAGGTGGCGCGGGAGTTTTCTGATAGTCGTGCGCGATTTTGGGAGGAACTCGAGTTCCTCGCAGAACATGCAACACCTGGTATGCGGGTCCTTGATATTGGCTGCGGGAACGGAAGATTCTATCCACTCCTTAAGACGCGTGACGTGGACTACACCGGGCTCGACAATTCAGCCGGACTCCTGAAGGAGTCAATCCGCCTCCATGGGGAAACAAGCGGGAAGGCGAATTTTGTTCTTGGCGACGCGACGGCACTTCCATTTCCTGATCGCTCATTTGATATAGCATTTTCTTTTGCAACAATTCATCACATCCCAAGTCTTGCCCGTAGAGAAAAGTTTGTTCAAGAAGCGGCTCGCGTCCTAGTGCCAGGTGGCAAGCTTGTGCTCACCGCATGGGACCTTTGGCAACCACTACACGGAGGAAAATATTTGTTTGCACTATTTGCCAACTTAAACCCATTTTCAAATCTCGATGTAGGCGACATGATCCTCACATTCGGAAAACAAAAACACAAAAGATACCTGCATGCATTTACCAAACGAAGCCTGGTAAGCTTACTGAAAAAAAATGGTTTTACTATCGTTGATGCAGATATCGTTGAACGAAAAAGTGGTAGTGGTCAAAAGAATATTTTAGTCATCGCCCAAAAAAATCAGACGGCATAAGGCTTGCTCAATATGTTTAGAACTTGTCCCAATTACCCCAGATGCGAGGCGTGGGGAAAGCGATGAGGAAGGCATATTCATATATGTTGACCGAATCGCAGGGGCCCCACAACAAAGCAGGTGGGGTTATTGGGACAGGTTCTTAGCCGTAAACATTCTTCAGTGTTTCAACATCTTTCCCGGAAGTACGGAGCATTTCATTGTTTTTAGCCTCGAATGCACGGAGGAGTGCAATGCCAACCGCATCACTCGGCATATCTCGCTCATACATATGGCGCAATGCCGCGAAATCCTTAATAAAACAGGCACCTCCAGCCCCACGCCCTCCCTTGTGCAATGGTTCAATGTATTTTGACGGATACCACGGGTTCTTGAGTATGGCGTCTTTGACCTTACTCCACTCTACGCCGTGTTGAGCTGATAAATCATAAAGTAAGTTTGTAAAAACAATGAGCGAATACCCTAGTGTGTTGTGCACATATTTAATGAATTCCGCCTCTGCAGATGAAGTAATTTCCGAGTGTGGTGCTTTCGGATGCAAATCTTTAACTATTTTTGCTTTCTCACGATAGTCATCCGTCTCATATGGAATACCCACAAATACCCGTTCAGGATTATCTACGTCATTGCGCGCAAAGGCTTCGCGGAGAAATTCGGGTGCATGAAGTACATACTTTTCTCTGAACTCTTTCGCAAGCTTAAGTGTTGTCCCTGGTGGAATCGTGGACTTAATAACTGCGACTTGCCCCACTCCAACCAGCCCAACAGCCTCTCGAACGTGCTGATCATCGAATCCAAGTGGTGTCGTTGGAGTTGGTACGGCAATGAACACAACGTCGCACTGCCGGATTAGATGTTTATTTTGTACATATGGTTCGTCCAGTGAATACCGCACTACAGTAAAGCCACGATCTTCAAAATGATCGGCGTAATTTTTTCCAACCCAACCCTGGCCTATAAACCCAAGCTGATATGTGGGGGTTATCATAAATAGGAAGGCATTAGGGTTTTGAAGAAATAGCCTCAAGGGTTGCGATGTCTTCACCAGCTTCTTGATATGCATCTTCAAGTCGGCCGAGGTCGGCGCCTGCACGCTCATATGCCGCCTCAAGCGTAGAAAGGTCGTTTTGATTCAGTGCACTCTCCATTGCAGACACGTCATCTCCTTCTTTCATAAGGGCTTCTTCCATTTCAACGATATCGTCACCAATCTTTCCATACACACCCAGAAGAGCCTCAAGGTCTTTGCCTGAGTCACGCAATAGCCTGTTGTTCTTAGCCTCAAATGCACGAAGTAGTGCAACTGCTTCCTTGTCATGCCCAAGTTGCTGTTCAAAAAGCTGTCGAAAAGCAGCAAAATCTTTAATAAAACAATGTCCACCAGCACCGCGACCAGGAGTTCCACTCAAGTGTTTCAGTTGATGGATGGGCTGCATGTGTGACACGCCGATGCGCGGATCAGCCTTCATGTTTTCTGAGATGGCGTCCCATCTCGCCCCATGCTTCGTGGCGATATCGTACATCAGGTTCATAAACACAACTTTAACAAAAAGAAAGTTGTTACTTCCATACTTTGTAAGCTCAGCCTCCGTAGCTTTACATATCGTCTGGTATGGTGCCTCAGGAAGTATGTCCATCACCGCTTCCGCTTTTTTGAGCCACGCCTCATGTTCAATAAACGGAGACGGGATACCGATGATATTGCGGTCGGGATTATCAACGTCATGACGCACTGTTGCTTCTCGTAAAAATTCCGGGGAATGCATAACAAAACGGTCGGGATAGAGGAGTGCAAGCTCGTCGGTTGTCCCAGGAAGAATTGTGGATTTAATCACTGCAGTTTTGCCTACACCGATGATGGGAAGTACCGCGCGAAGGATACGATCATCAAAACCCTCCGGGGTAGATGGTGTGGGGACAGCAATGAAGACAACATCGCACTCTGAAATGGCATCTTTGTTTCCTTCAAACTCCGGCTCTTTTGCATAGCGGACAACAGAAAACCCTCGCTCCTCAAAATGATCTGCGAGGTTCCTCCCTATCCATCCCTGTCCAATAAATCCAATGTGTTGTGCCATATGAAGGATAACCATCTAAAATCAAAAACGTTTCGAAAACAGTATCCCGATATACTAGCGGAGTAATGGCAATATGACAATAAGAGCCTATCCTAATAACCCCACCTGCTTTGTTGTGGGGCCCCTGCGATTCGGTCAACATATAAGAATATGCCTTCCTCATCGCTTTCCCCACGCC
>JAYSSO010000059.1:0-3667 GCA_043720495.1 Candidatus Lloydbacteria bacterium
TCGCTGCGGGATTGTGGAACTATCACTTGAGCTACGGGACTTAAAAAACACACCGAGGAGTGTGTTTTTTAACGGGTGGGTGTTATTGGGGAGCAAGTCCACAGGACGGGCAAGGAGGCGATGCGGAGTGGCCACAGCAGCATTGTTATCCAAATATATTTTGCTCTCTTTTCTATATTTTCTCGCGAATGTACGGTGAGTGTTTCGGAGCCAATCAGCATGAGCTCAATCAGTCCCGTTTGTTTTTCGGCACGAACCTCAATCTGCCCGATTCGACTGGCGACAGTTAGGTGTGGGAACAACAGGAAACTAAACGCAGTCGACTTCCCACCCTTCCATATCTTGAGTGAAATATACGCAAGTGGATAGCCAACCACAACCATGCCGATGACATAAGTGGCAATCCAGAAATAACCTGATGAAAACATGTTCTCTCCTTGAGATTAAGGTAACTCTGGCCTTTATCCTATAGCTATTCCCATTTGTGTCAAGAAAATCCACCGAAGCCAATCTTTGAGAATTTCACAAAATAACCCCAGATGCGAGACGCCGGGAAAGCATCGAGGAGGGCGCATTCATACATTCTGATTCCAAATTATGTAACTACTGACGGCCGTCAGTAGTTACATAATTGCGTAGTCTTAAGAAAGACCGAAATGCTCTTTCAGTTTCTGGTCATTTTCAATTCTTTCTACGATGACGTAAAGTACTTCTTGTCCAATTTTATAGTCTGCTTTCAGCAAAATGAGCAGTTCCTCGCATTCATATGGATAGATCCATGTGCTTGCTTGGAGTTTGTAGAATCCAAAAGCAGAAAGTGTATCCCGAAGTTTCCCCCGTATCCCCCTGCGCTTTTCTCGAATGTCGTACACAACCATACGCCAGCGCTTGTCCCAGCGTTTATGCTTACGCGAATCAGGAGAGTTTGCGACCATGCGCGCGAGTGCCGACTTCCCTTCCGGGGTTAATCTTACCCGCTTTCCACCCATTGTCACTTCAATCGAAATCAGCCCCTTCATGCAGAGTTTGCCAAATGCTGATTCGACAAGATATTTTGGATTCATGCGACGCGCCAGCCCGCGGTCAAACATGCGGAGTGCCTGAAGTGCGTTGGGGGCAACAACCATCATGCTGAGCACACCCGCAGTCGCAATTGTTTGCAAAACTATCTTTTGCACATTCGCCCTACGACGCAGTGTCTTTGCTTCTTGCTCAAGTTTAGGCATGATGGAAATTTATCTCGTCTTATCAATTATGTAAAGGGTGACGGCCGTCAGTAGTTGCATATTTCTCATTTTCAAAGTGGTCGCACTATCCAGCACACACTCACGAGAACACTAAAAACACCTCTGTGTGTCTTTTGGTAATGTCGAGTGCTGACGACTTTGCCTGCGCTATATGCCTTTTTTGAACAACAGGCTTTTTAATACGGATGGTATCGGATTACGAAGGGGTAAATGCTTGCTTGCATTTTCATTTGTTTCACATAGACTGGCTGAGGAAGTTTACTCAAGGAGATGCTCCTATGTTTCGTTCACGATTTCTTGTGGCAACAGCAATGCTCTTTTCTGCGCTCACTGCTTTCGGCAATAGCCCAAGTGAAGCGAAGCCACTGGACGCAGTGTCGCCCCATCATCACGAGCTCGCACTCATTGATACGTTGACCCGCTGTGTCGACACGTGGAGCATGGGTGTTAATGCAAAGTGCATGAAGGAGAAAGTCCTTCCCGCTCTCGGCCTCAAGAGTGGCGACGTGCTTTGGGGAGAGTGGGGTCTGAATTCGGATGGGCGATTTTTCAGTCTCGTTGTCAGACACACCTCAACCTCCAAGAAAACAAAAAGCTTGTTTGAAGTCACACTGTATATTCAGCGACACGACCGTGGTCAAATCACTTTCGAAGCCCATGATGGGCACCACTATGGAACTGTCGAAACAAAAGATTCGCTCATAAATATTTATGACCTTGGTCGGGGAGACTCCCTTGTTGACGACAACGCAGGAAATGTCGTCAACAGCTTGAGTAGGGCGGATAGATCCAAATACGGTCATGGAATTGGGGGCCTGCTCTTCCGTGGAAAAACAGTTGGAACAATCTTGGTCGAACGACTCAATGCACTTGAAAAACAAGGCCAAGGAGGGCCTCAGTACTGGAAGGACGCAATGTGGCGACACCAGGCATTTGAAGAAATGGGTAAGGAACACAGACCGACTCAATTACGTTTCAAGTTCTAAAATCAAAAACCGCCAACTCGGCGGTCTTTTTCTTATTTGCATTTAGCGGTGGCGGGCGCTGACGTCTTTGCCTGCGCGGTGTGCCTTCTTGCGCTGAGATGCTTTTTCTTTTTTGTTTGCCATATGGAGTAATCTACCTTATTTGTTTCGTAAACTCAAGATACACAAGGATTCGAGGTGTGGCGTGTTGGGATAGAAATCAAAGCCTGTGATTCGGTCAATTTTATACAGCTCTTTGAGTGACGAATAGTCACGGGCTTGTGTTTCGGGATTACAGGAAAGATAGACAATCATTGGCGGAAGTTTCTCTTTAATCATTTGAATAACTTTCGGGTGTAGTCCAGCGCGTGGTGGGTCGAGTACAAGTACATCCCGTTTGTCGAGCAGTCGTGCATCCATTTTTTCCGCAGGAATACATTCAGCGACATAATTGAGTAATTTTGCATTATCCGCATTGTATTTTGCAGAGTCCACGGCACCCTGTACAATTTCCACTCCATGCACATGCTGTGCTCCCCCCTTTGCAAGAATAAGTCCAATAGTTCCGACACCAGAATATAATTCAAGGATGTTTGAACCCTCAGGAATTGCCTTTTGCATTTCCACCATTGCTCGTTCAAAAACTGGAATATTGTTCTGAAAGAATGAATCCCACGAGTATGTCACATCGAGCCCCAGAATTTTTTCTTTAAGCACATCCTCCCCCGAGCGCCACAGCTCCTTGGTCGGTACCGATGCGGGTGATTTTTCCGTTGAATGAAAAACCAGAAACCCCTTGAGATTGGGAATATCGTCGACCGTAAATTTGGGGAGAGTGACAGCTTTCACATATAACACAGCGATGATGTCACCTGTCGACTTACTTTCGCGTACGACTAGTGTCTTCAGCTCCTTGGTCGTTTGTCCCATATCACGGAGCTTCGTGGTAATAGCGAGCGCAACACGATTCATATTTTCTGATACCAAAAGACAGCCCTCAGGAAGTGCGAGACGCCTACCCCCCGCACCTCCGCGCTCATGATATGCAAGCGAGAGGGGGAGCGACAATTCCCCATCCCTGTCCGTAAAACTAAATTCGACCTTTGTGCGGTATCCATAGAATTTTTCTGCAGTCACTAATGTCGGCTTCGGCGCATCGTCGTAGTAACCAAACAAGGACGACAGAAGTTCATGCTTCGCTCCCGCCTGAAACGCATACTCCATAACCTGCCATGGACTGCACGAGAGATAATGCAGTTCGTCAGGAGTTTTGCGTGAGGGAGAACCGAGGGTAAGCTCGCGCAATACTCCAGTGAACATTCCACGTTTTCGTGTGACCTCTACAATTCCCTCCTCGCCAGTAAGCATACCGTGTATGCGCACCACGGACCCGTCGCACACACCCTCCCCCGCCCCATCGTGGGCAAGTTTTTCAATTCGCACGGGGGATGTTTT
>JAYSSO010000060.1:0-1514 GCA_043720495.1 Candidatus Lloydbacteria bacterium
TTATTAGCGCCTCGCCATACCATGCGGTCTCTGCCGCATGTCCACTAAGGAAAGTTTGAAAACCTTGGTTTTCAAGACTATGCTATATACATGACCCTAAAAAGAGGACACCACTTCGTCTATGATACGCACTACCACATCGTGTTTCCCGTAAAGTACCGAAAGGCACTGTTGCGAGACGATATCACCACGGCACTTAAGGAAATTTCCAAGGAACTCGAACCACGTTACGATTTTGAGATTGAACAAATAGGGTGTGATGGAGACCATATTCACCTCCTCTGCTCCTTCGCTCCCAAATATGCAGGAGGAGATTTCGTGAGACTCTATAAAAGCATCACGGCAAAGCACTTGTTCAAGAAATTTCCTGACCTCCGCACAGAACTCTGGGGTGGCGAATTCTGGTCTGATGGCTATTATCTCGCAACAGTATCCGAGCGTGGCAATTGGAGTGTTGTGGAACGCTATGTGAAAAATCAAGGCACACAGGGAAACACGATGGAGTCAGCGCAACTGAGGTTATTTTAACGCAAGGTCATGTATTCCTCCTGCATACCCTGTGGTCTCTGCCACAGGGTTGGTTTATTGTTGATGACGGAAACAACACGATCAACTTCTTTCTGCGTCACGTTTCGAAAATCCGTGCCTTTCGGAAAATAGCGTCTGATCATTTTGTTTGCGTTCTCAACTCCACCCTTTTGCCACGAACTATAGGGATCACAAAAGTACGATGGGAATGGCTGGTCCATGTGACCTTTGTTCTCGATCCCGTTATCACGGCTTGCGCAGAGTATCTGGACATCACGAAACATGGTGTATGCCACTTGCGTATGCTCCGAGGGAGACATACTCGCCACCTTCTGTGCCAGTACAAGGCGTGATTTGCGCTCCTGTGCACTCTTCAGTCCTCCAGGTGTACCCTTAACCCCCACGATCGAATCATCTTCCCAATGTCCATAACGTGTGCGATTGGTCGCACCCAATGGACGCTTGATAATACTCACTCTATTCTGAATCATCACACGATTCGTCTTTGGTTTGTGTTTCTTCACGTGCGCACGTTTGGAGTATAAATGGGTGCAATACGCTGCACCTCGCCCGCTCCGTAGCCACTCGTAGATGGCTGTTTTCGATGCGTAGAAGGGTCGTTGCTCTTTCCGCATCGCTCCGGCGATCTCTCCTGGGTTCCAGTGTTTTTTGAGTCCGACAATGATGTATGCTTTTAATGCTTTATCCTGTTCGATCTTCTGCCAATCAAAGCGGCGATATTTGCGATCGACCATCGCTTTCGCATGCGCCTTGATAGGATCATAAACTCCTTTGGTGCTGTTTTCTCGTATTTCATACCCAATGGTATTCGGACTTCGACCAAGCGCGCGGGCGATTTCGCTTTTCAAAAAATTTCGCCCCAATAAGATACTGATCTCACTTCTCTCTGCTTTGCTTAACTTCTGTAATGAACTCATAACACAATTCTACTCCTACCGAGTGTCCTAATAGATTACGGAATTTTC
>JAYSSO010000061.1:0-9387 GCA_043720495.1 Candidatus Lloydbacteria bacterium
CTTGATGCGATCTTTTTGGAGTCGACTATTGCACCAAAGCGGAAGAAAAAGAGTACAAAAAACACCAATAAATAAACCGGTGTTATTGGGTATTATCTCAGAAAGCACCTCCCGAGCTGAAGCGCCTTTACCTTGGGCTCTTCTGGGAGAAGTTTGAGGTGGTCAGCATGGAGATCACCCTAGCGGTGAAATCCCCCATCATGCAAGCCGTGGAGGCGGTAGGATTGATCTCTTATCGAGAGTTGAAGAAAGACCCAATCGATGAGAAATCGATCGTTAAAACTGATGTTATATTAATACCCTTTAGGGGTGCCTATCGGGAATCGAACCCGAGCTAAAGGCTCCACAAGCCTCTGTGCTAACCGCTACACCATAGGCACCATGTGACTACATTCTCTTTTATTTACACGCACACTCTATATAAGCATAACTGCTAAGCTGTCCGACATAGGCACCATGTGACTACATTCTCTTTTATTTACACGCACACTCTATATAAGCATAACTGCTACCGCCACAGCACAGCATCAATGAAAATACACCACTACGGTGAATTTGTTCTATCATACTGATTTAATTGAGAAAATCAAGGTGATTTGAAATGCTCTATGTACTAGAGTTTTCGGCTGTCGTAGGCCCAGTGGAGTATTGCTTGACGCTGGCGTGGGCGACAAAACTCATCTCCCGCTCGGCAGTTTTTTCGGAGCTGTGCGATGTGCCTTGCGATTGCTCTCCAGCGCTTGATCTGACGCGCGTCTTCTTTCGGCATGCGCCGACCCAAATAATACCTGCAGTACCACTGGAACCAACCGCGTGGATCGTCGGGGTGAATCCAGCCCTTGGCGCGCCACACCGCAAGGGGTTGTGAGGCGTTTATCTTAAAATAATTCAGCTCCTTGTCTCTTTCATCCTTGGCGAGCTTTGCGTGTGTCCACCATGCCGGGGGAAATTCTTTTTTACAGTCGGTTATGTATTTTCCACCGAAGACACCGAGTTTGAGCATCTGCTGGGGGGTTAGGTCGGGCTTAAAATCAGGAGCGAAATCTTTCCCCGCCCGTGCGACAGGAGTGTAGCGATAATTCTTTTGCATCGTGTCGTTCACGATTACTAAGCTTTTCCGTGGAACACTCATAAATCAGTAATGAGGCTTTTCTTCGGTGACACCTGCGCGATGATTGGCAAGACGGGCAAGTGCATACAACAAACTGGAGAGTCGATTCATGTATTGAAATAATGGGGGCTTGTTTGCGGGATCAGCGATTTCAAGTGCGGAAACTACGCGACGCTCTGCTCTCCGCGAGACCGTACGCGCAAAGTCACATGTCGCACCAAGTGTCGTGCCCCCGGAAACAAAAAAAGAGGAAATGGGAGGGAGCTCCGCTTCAATGCTAGCTATCCATGCTTCTACTTTTTTTACGCGCTCAACGTCCATTTTTTTGTCTGCGCCTGCCAGTTCAGCTTGCGCGATAAACAGGTCTTGTTGGACATCGGAAAGCACATCCAAATACGACAACCCTGGAACGGCAATGGTGTTCCCGCCTTCCATTTTCACAATACCCAAAAGCGAGTTGATCTCATCAACCGTACCAAGCGCCTCGGCAATTGCAGAACTTTTTGAGATACGCTGGTCACATCCAAAAAGTGCGGTGGTCCCATTGTCTCCTTTTCCTGTGTATAACATGACACTAGTATAGGACATATTGCGAATTTGACGAAAACGATGCAAAAGATTAGCGTGAAGTGAGACTGTTCACAAAAAAGGTGGTGACCATTGTCACAACATACTGCTTTTGACGCATATGTGCGTTATCGCACAGGCCTAACTATTAGCCTTGCCGTTGTGGTGATACAGATGCTCGTCCTTGTCTTTGCATCAAAGAGTGTCGGATTGTTTGAAGACATGGTGCACGGGGTGGCAGACAACCTTGTCCTCATTGGGGCAACGATTATCCTCTACTTCGAAGCAAACGGGGCGTACCCCAACAAAGGCAGAAAACGTATCCTGGCACTCATGGGTGGGGTGCTACTCATCTTGGCTGGTACAGGTGGTGCCTGGATTGCATACGAACGCATTTTCTTAGGAACTCAGGTTCCACTCTCAGGATTGGTGCTGGCATGCACATCGCTTGTTGCGGTCATTGGTGGTGGATTCGCATTTTGGGTCATCCATGGTGTGGACAAAGACAACCATGACCACCTACACACTGCTGCGATTGCGCACCTCGTGGGTGACCTTGCGATTTCCGTTGTGGTATTCATCTCATCAATTGGAATTATTTTCTTTGGACTTTCCTTGATTGATTCTTGGATTGCCCTCACCGTAATTTCTCCGTGGATGTTTTACCGCGGTATCCAAATCCTCAAATACAAAGACCCGCCCGAAAATGAGCATGCTGTTAAAAAAACAAAAGACGACGGCCACCATCATCACGGTCACTAGACTCCCCCGCCACGTGCGGGGGTTTTTATTTAGCAAAAAAAACCCGCCAATCATAATGATGGCGGGATGGTCTCTCTAGGCCCTAGACCGAATAGACCGAACACACTCTACTTATTCAACTTTCTCGGGTGGAATGCACTCATACTTTTTTTGCACTTCACCACGCTCATCAACACTCTCAAGATGTACCCCAAAGCTCCACAATCGGGCAACGTGCTTCAGTACTTCTTCGGCACTAGCATGGAGTGGGCGACCTTGATGAAGCTTGTGGCGCAACGTGAGTGAGCGGTCACCACGGAGGTTGACGCCCCACACTTCGATACCAGGCTCCCGCAGACTGAGGTTGTACTGATCACTGAACATTTCACGCAAACGACGATATCCCTCTTCGTTGTGTATTGCTGACACTTCAAGCTCGTCATCTTTTTCGTCGTCAGTAATCGCAAACAATCGAAAATCACGCATCAGTTTTGGGCTCAAGTACTGGGCAATGAAACTTTCGTCTTTGAAGGGGCGCATCGCATGATGGAGCGCAGGAAGCCACTTGGTACCCGCCAGGTTGGGGAACCAGAGTCGGTCCTCGGCAAGTTGCTGAGAATCGCTCGCTACAAAGTTTTCGGGGTTTCCCTCGCGCCCCTTCCATGTGCCGCCTTCACAAATGCGCTTGATATCGGTATACATCGCAAAACCAAGCGCGTACGGGTTGATGCCACTGTAGCGCGGACTACCAACCGGCGGCTGGTAGATAACGTTGGTGTGCGACTTCAGCCACTCGATCATGAGCCCGTCCGAAAGATAACCGTCATCGTACATGGTGTTGAGAATGCGGTGGTGCCAAAATGTGGCCCATCCTTCGTTCATCACCTGCGTCTGCCGCTGGGGGTAGAAGTACTGCGCAATCTTGCGCACAATCCGCACCACTTCGCGTTGCCACGACTCGAGGACGGGTGCATTTTTCTCGATGAAATACAAGATGTTTTCCTGCGGATCTTCGGGAAATCGCTTCTTTTCCTTGTCTTTTTCTTGAGCGGACGCACCCTTGGGAAGTGTGCGCCACAGATCGTTGACCTGTTGCTGAGCGTACCCCGCGCGATCTTTCGCAAGTGCCTTTTCTGCTGCAAGTGTGAGCTTGGGAGGATGTTTGTATCTATCCACCCCATAATTCATCAGCGCATGACAGGAGTCAAGAATTTGCTCAACCGCTACTACTCCGTGCTTTTGCTCACACCCTGCGATGTATTCTTTCGCATACACAAGATAGTTGATGATGCCCTCTGCATCTGTCCACATGCGAAAGAGATAATTCCCCTTGAAAAAACTATTGTGTCCATAAGCGGCGTGCGCAATCACCAGTGCCTGCATCGCCAGCGAATTCTCTTCCATCAGATAGGAGATGCACGGATTTGAGTTGATGACGATTTCGTACGCCAGACCCATTTGCCCACGACGGTAGCGCTTTTCGGTCTGGATAAACTCCATCCCATAGCTCCAGTGGCGGTAGTTCACCGGCATACCAACGGAAGCATACGCGTCCATCATTTGCTCAGCGGTGATGATTTCCAGCTGATTGGGATAGGTGTCGAGACAATACCGCGCGGCGGTTTGACTAATCACCTCGCGATATTCATCGATCAGTTCAAAAGTCCATTCACTTGGAGACGCTAGTGGTGCCAGCGGTCTGACTGCAAGCGGATAGGGGTCATCCGGAACTTTTTTGTACTCGTCCTTTGACATTAGGTTGTCTCCTTTTTGAAGAGGTCTCGAAACACCGGGAAGATTTCCTTAGCTTCCGACGCCTTCCGCATGGCGAAGTGAGGCTGTGTAAGGTTGGCGTATTCATCCCACAAATTTTGCTCCTCTTTCGCAACTTGGATGTAGGCGTAGTAACGGCACACGGGAAGGATCTTTTGTGAGAGAATCTCAGTACACCTTCCACTGTCGTGATGCCAGTTGTCCCCGTCAGATATCTGCGCGCCATAAATATTCCACTCGCTTGTTGGAAATCCTTCCTTGTAGTCGGGATGGTTTCCCTTTATGACGTCGTCCATAAGCGTGAGGGCACTAGAAACAATAGTTCCGCCCGTCTCGAGCGCATGAAAGAAGTCGTGTTCATTTACCACAATCGCCTGTGTGTGATGGCGGATAAACACCACGTCGATCTTTTCATAGTGCTTTGTCAAAAACAAATACAGCAAAATGAAAAAACGTTTCGCCAAGTTTTTTCGTGCTTCGTCCATCGAACCAGACACGTCCATAAGGCAGAACATGACCGCCTTTGTCGTGGGGACTGGGATGCGGACGCGTGCACGAAAACGCAGATCAATGGGATCAAGGTACGGAATTCCATTCAACTTGGCTTCTACCATCGCAATACGCTCGGCAATCGAGTGCATCGCTTCCACTTTGGGATCATGTCCAATCTCTGTTTCAAGTGCATCTATCTGACTGACGAGTGCATCATGCTCCTCGGCATAATTCACGGGTTGCAAATAACAGGCGGACTCGAGTGCATCCATTTCCTCCAAGCATTCCAGTAATTTCAGCCGATCTACTTTGCGGAAAACGATACGTCGTCCGATTGCACCGCGCATGGAGCGAATAAGCGAAAGATTGCTCTGCGCTCCATCAGTGGTAAATCCTGCACGCATCGACTTGAATTCGGGTGTTTCTGCAAGAACCTTGCGTTCCAGATTTGGCAGTGCGCACTCATCGAACAGATACTCGAGGATTTCTTGTTTGGTGAGGTTAAAGACAAAGTCGTCTTCACCTTCGCCCGAGTCAGACGCTTGGCCCTTACCACTGCCGCCCCGACCGCCGCCTTCTGGGCGTTCGATACGGTCACCCACAACATATTCTTTGTTTCCTGGGTGTACATTCTTCCGGCGACCGCCTGCTCCATGTCCGAAAACAGGCTGGCTCATGTCGCGCTTCGGAATATGTATTTCCGCGCCTTTGTCGATATCCTGAATGGATCGACCGTCAAGTATGCGTTTCACAGCATCTTGAATGAATGGCTTGTTGCGACGCAAGAAGCGCTCTCGGTTGCCTATTGACTTACCGCCTTGTGTGCGACGATCAATAATGGGCACTTCTGCGCGACTCACAATTTCGTCTTTACTACTTTCATCTTTCATGTTTTTCATGAGAGTCCCTTTACAAAAAATGAGGTGCGCATGTAGCGCACCCCAAAAGTTACGAGTTGAACAGAAGCCAGGTGAATTGTTCGTCAGCCTTTTAGGATGACTTCCGAACACGCAGATACCACTCGCAGAGCAGGCGAACCTGCTTTGCGGTGTAGCCTTTACCAACCATTCGCGCCACAAAGTCCTGATGCTTCTTGGCGTCGTCGGCACTTGCCTTCGCATTGAATGAAATGACGGGGAGAAGTTCCTCGGTGTTCGAGAACATCTTCTTCTCGATAACGGTGCGGAGCTTTTCATAGCTTGTCCACAGAGGATTGTTGCCCCCATTTTTGGGGTCACCACGTGCGCGAAGCACAAAGTTCACGATCTCATTGCGAAAGTCTTTCGGGTTTGAGATTCCTGCAGGCTTCTCGATTTTCTCCAGTTCGGTATTGAGCGCTGCACGATCGAACGCTTCACCGGTGTCGGTGTCGCGGTATTCGTTATCCTGAATCCAAAAGTCAGCGTACGTGACGTATCGATCAAAGATGTTCTGACCATACTCACTATAGCTCTCGAGGTATGCCGTCTGGATTTCCTTGCCGATAAACTCGGCATAACGGACCGCCAAATGCTCCTTGATAAACGCGAGGTATTTCTGCTCCAATTCGGGAGCAAATTGTTCACGAGAGATTTGCTGTTCGAGAACGTACATGAGATGCACGGGATTTGCGGCAATTTCTGCCGGGTCGAAGTTGAAGACCTTCGAGAGAATCTTGAACGCAAATCGCGTTGAAATTCCTGACATGCCCTCGTCAACACCCGCATAGTCGCGGTATTCCTGGTAGCTCTTTGCTTTCGGGTCGGTATCTTTGAGATTCTCGCCGTCATACACCAGCATCTTGGAATAGAGCGATGAATTTTCCGGCTCTTTGAGTCGTGTAAGGACCGCGAACTGTGCCATCATCTTGAGCGTGCCAGGAGCGCACGTCGCCTCAAAAAGAGACGATCCCCGCAACAGCTTTTCGTAGATTTTGACCTCTTCGCTAACGCGAAGGCAGTACGGCACCTTGGTGATGTAGATACGATCCAGAAACGCTTCGTTGTTTTTGTTGTTCCTAAATGTTTTCCATTCACTTTCGTTGCTATGTGCGAGCACAACGCCGTCAAAGGGAATCGCCCCGAAACCTTCAGTGCCCTTGAAATTGCTTTCTTGGGTCGCCGTGAGTAGCGGGTGGAGTACTTTGATGGGCGCCTTAAACATTTCGACGAATTCGAGCAGACCCTGATTGGCCAAGCAGAGGCCACCAGAGAAACTGTAGGCATCGGAATCGTCCTGGGCAAACTGTTCGAGTTTGCGAATGTCGACCTTGCCGACAAGTGACGAGATGTCCTGGTTATTTTCGTCGCCGGGCTCAGTCTTTGCAATTGCGACCTGGCGCAAAATGTTTGGATAGCGCTTGACGACGATGAACTGGCTGATGTCACCGCTAAACTCTACGAGGCGTTTGACTGCCCAAGGGGAGGGAATGCGACCCAAGTAGCGGGTCGGAATTCCATATTCCTTGAGTAGCGTCGGGCCATCTCCCAAGAGGTCAAACAGACCAAGCGGTGATTCGTTCACGGGAGAAACGTCGACGACAGGATTTCCCGTCTTTTTGTCTATGTGATTGATGGCGAGTGCGTAGAGCGGCACTTCTTGCATGAGCAATTTCAACCGCTCAGCAATCGATGACTTACCGCCACCAACGGGTCCGAGGAGATACAGAATCTGCTTTTTCTCTTCGAGACCTTGCGCGGCATGACGGAAGTAGGATACCACCTGTTCAATAGAATCTTCCAAACCGTAAAATTCCGCAAAAGCCGGATAGACCTTGATGACTTTGTTTGCAAACAATCGCGACAAGCGCGGGTCGTTGCGGGTATCAACAGTTTGTGGAGTGCCAATTGCGTGAAGCATGCGCTCCGGTGCAGTGGCATACACCATGGGGTCTTTTTTGCATCGCACGAGATATTCCTCGAGCGAAAGTTCTTCGTTGGCCAATTTTTTCTGACGCTCAATTCCGCGGGAAAGCACGTGACTCATAACTCTTCTCCTAAAAACACCGGTGAATGAAGGCGAGGCGTGGGTGCGCACCCACGTGGTTCCTCACCACGAGAATGTTGATGTCAAAGAACGACATTAACTACTGTTTTTAGACTATCACTCAGCTTCATATCGTAAATATTGACGTCTTGTCAAGAAAGTATTATTTAACATATTTGTCTCACTTCTTGAAGAAATTTACTGCTTTTCACTTCCAATCACTGGATTTTGCCCCCCGCCGAGTGCTAGACTGTCCAAATTGGGCACGTGGCGGAATTGCAGAATAAATATGACCGCGTACGTCTCAGAAGCAGAGGTTTTGCAAGGCAAGATTATAAAAGGGGGCACGTGGCGGAATTGGTATACGCGTGAGGTGTCTACGTGGAAGTAAACTGCTTTACTTCCACAGACACCGCAAGGTCGGAGCGATATTTCGAGTCTTCGAGAAACCGCGAGGCGGGGTCGAGAACACTTAGACTTTTGCAGTGCAAGCAACGGCAAAAGGCTTAGTGATTCGTGACCGTCTCATCCCAAAAACGACAAATTTTGTATTCTTTTCTTTGGTGGGCGTGTGGCGGAATTGGTATACGCGTACGTCTCAGAAGCGTATCCCGTAAGGGTTGGGAGTTCGAGTCTCCCCACGCCCACCAAGGATGGGAGTTGGTGCAGCGAAAAATCTGATGGGGTGGTTTTTTAATCTTTTTGGGGCGCGTTATGTCTTCGAATTTTTTCTTCAATTACTTTTCTATTTTTAAAGCCCCACTCATGGGGATTCCAGTGCGCATAACGTTCCCCTAGCCGTCCCACCTCACTGTGAGGGTCGTCAGTTTGAACGAGTGTAATTACGCGTTTTCCATTTAATAATTCGAAGCGAGAATAGCCATCAAGACTATCTAAAACGTATAAGAATATATTTTGCGAAAAACTCAAAAGTATTTCAGAGTGGCGAAAAACAATGATTAGTCCAGCGCCAGCAATTTCAATTTCGCTCAACCCGTCATTGAAAGAATCTAAGTTTAGACTGTGCATTCCTATGTCTGGAATTTCCTGAAGCTCTTTGAGAAATTCTTCTCCGGATAAAATATCTTTATTTAGGTTAAACTCAATTATCCTAAAATTGTTCTTTTTAAACCACTCCAAATCTTCCTCAAGATATTCGTTGTTTGAGTAGTTAAAAATACTAGTGCCGTGTCTTAGAAGCCCGTACCCGCGATCACCCTCTGTGTGCCCAATTTGGTTTGCTGGTTCCATCTCCTTATTATATCCATAAACATTAGGGGCACAAAAAATTCTTGGTCACAAGTCACTAAACATATTCGGGGCAAAGCCCCTCATCTGCCAAGTGCTCGCGAACATTACAAGTTCGGTACATCTTTTGGCTATTTAAAAAAATATCTCAAAAGATATTGAGGTGTGCTTCCCATCAGAATGGGTTCCACCCACACCTCACCCAGACTCGGCACCTCGCAAAACCTCGGTATTGCCTGTGTCTTTCAAGGAGAGGAATCTTGACCCCTACTGGGTCAGTACCCCTTTCCCATTTTATCAGATTAGGAAATCTTCAAAAATATGGGAGAAGGGCTTCAAGTCCTCTCGCGAAAGTGCCGTGGGGCACTTTCTCTGGGCACAGATACAAAAAAACTCCCTTACGGGAGTTTTTTGTATCTGTGCCCAGGAGAGGACTTGAACCTCCACGTCTTTCGACACATGCACCTCAAGCATGCCTGGCTACCAATTAC
>JAYSSO010000062.1:0-1479 GCA_043720495.1 Candidatus Lloydbacteria bacterium
TGAAATTTTTGGGCCAGAATCTTCAGGAAAAACGACGCTCGCACTGCATGTCGTTGCTGAAGCACAGAAGAAAGGCGGGGTTGCGGCATTCATCGATGCTGAGCATGCACTGGACCCAGATTACGCAAAAAAACTGGGAGTAAAAATAGACCAGCTACTTTTAGCCCAACCGGATACCGGGGAGCAGGCACTAGAAATTTGTGAATCACTGGTGCGTTCAGGGAATGTATCCGTCATCGTCATTGACTCTGTGGCTGCACTCACCCCAAAAGATGAGATCGAAGGCGACATGGGTGCTCAGCATGTCGGAAAGCAAGCGCGCCTGATGTCGCAGGCACTCCGCAAGCTCACCGCGATAGTTTCAAAAACAAAAACGACCGTCATTTTTATCAATCAGATTCGCATGCAAATCGGCGTAATGTTTGGTAATCCTGAGACTACCCCGGGAGGAAAGGCGCTCAAGTTTTATACTTCCGTGCGTATCGATATTCGTAAAATCGCACAAATCAAAAAAGGAGAGGACGTCATCGGTAGCCGTACACGAGCAAAGGTCGTGAAGAACAAAGTGGCTGCACCTTTCAAGCAGGCGGAGTTCGACCTTGTGTATAATGAGGGAATTTCGCGTGAGAGTGAAATGCTGATGTTTGGTGAAAAGTACGGACTTATAAAAAAGATGGGTTCTTCCTACTCATATGGTGATACAAAAATTGGTCGTGGATACGACTCTGCTCGTGTATTCCTCAAAGAAAACAAGCCTATTGCAAAAGAAATCGTGAAAGAAATCTTGAAACAGATGAAATCTGATGATTCGTTTAGTGTTTCAGGGAGTGCCGAGGAAAAAGATGATGGCGCTCCGGAGTAAACGTGGAGAGGCCAAAAAAATTGCCCGCACACAAAGGTGCGGGCACATTTAAACGTCAGCCTGGCGTCAGCTTTCGAATGGGCAGGGTGGGAGGCACCGAACATTTCCATGATGGTAAATGTGCCACACCGCACGCCAGTAAGGGTTGTCGTACTGCCGGACTGTCTCCCCCGGGTTGGAATAGGTGGCACCACCGTCTGCTTCATGGTATGCACGAAGTGCATTCATGTGGATGATGAGGTGCACCTTGGCACCTGGGTGGCGCAATGTTGCTTCCCCATGTCGGATGAGCCATGCATCGAGCATGTATCGTGTGCGCACCACCTCGTTGCGAAGCCGGGCCAAATTGGCCTCCTTCTCCTTTGTGCGCGCCAGGTGTGCTTTGCGCTCTGCAATCACCTTTTGTGCTTTCTGGAGTTGCAGGCTACGTAGATGCCAGATGGTCCCCATGATAAGGGCAACACTGCACAACCAGTACCATTCCTCGAACGTAAAATCGAACATGTTGACCTCTCTGTAATGCTTCTCCCCACCTTTAAATACGAAGGTATTGGTATTCTGTATCTATGGCGAAAAAAATGGGAAACAAAAAGAAGCACCTCAGTTATGAGGAGCGC
>JAYSSO010000063.1:0-9224 GCA_043720495.1 Candidatus Lloydbacteria bacterium
ACCAAGGAAGATTCTCGGCTATCGAAGTGCACTTGAGGTTGCACTGAAAGCAGGTATTATTAAAAATACGAGTATCCTAATAGGTGGGTGAATTTAGGCATTAACTGCTTTATAGATTATACCATAAAAACACTATTCTCTGCAATAGAATGACCTCTGCAATAAATTTCTATTCCAGCGTGCTCGTGGCAACTGGCTTCTTTGCAAAAACGTAGGGCTTATCACGACCAATATATTCTGGCGCATATTCGGCGAGCCATGGAAAAAGCTTAGACGCCACATAGCTCGCATTAGTCGTATTCCCTTTTACTCCACGATCCATGACTATAGCAAAAGCATAGCGTGGTTTATCATACGGGAAAAAACCAATGATCCAAGAATTTACTCTTGCCTTTGATACACCAAGCTCGGCGGTTCCCGTCTTTGCGGCAATTGCTACGTAAGGAAAATTAAGTAACGCTGCGGTACCAACCTGAACGCCCTCACGCATTCCCTCCTGGATAACTGTAAAATTCTTTTCCGTAATGGGAAGACTGGGGATAGTGATGCTTTGCTTTTCTATGGAGAGATGCGGAACTACAACTTTTCCTTTCGATGCAATAATCGATGCCTCCTTAAGCGCCTGAAGTAAGGTGGACTGCATTCCATATTGTCCTATGCCCGTAAAATAAGTATCACCGATACGCCAAGTTGAATCATTGGGAAAATGCTTCAATTTCCATGCAGGATTTGGTATGGTGCCGGATACTTCGCCGTATACATCGATGCCGGTAGTAGACCCATAGCCAAACATGCGCGCATACTTTTCAAGACCACTGATACCTAAACCCTTCTGACTTTTATAGCCACCAGCAATTTCGTAGAAATAGACGTTTGATGACCAAGCGATAGCGGAACGCATGTCGAGTAATCCATGTGCCTTCCAGTCGGTAAAGCGAGATGGTTTGTCCGGAAAATAGGGGTTGGGAACTTCTATATATCCCGTACTTTCTATTAGCGTGTCAGGCTTGAGCAATCCCTCGGTAAGTGCACCGAGCGCATACATGGGTTTGACAATAGAACCTGGTGCATAGAGTCCGTTAGTGGCACGGTTGAGAAAGGGAGTTTGTATATCTGAGTTATATTTTTTTATTGTCGCAACGTCACTCCCGGCAGTCATCACATTGGAATCAAATTCAGGATAGGAAGCGAGCGCAATTAACTCACCATTTTCGATATCCATGATAGCTCCCGCACCACCGCGGTAATCTTCGCGGTCTGCAACACCAGAAATTATGCTATACAATTTTTTTTGTACTCGTGCATCAATGGTGAGTGTAAAGTTTTTTCCGGGAATTGGTGGATCGATGGTGTTTGATGAAATAATGTTCCCGAGTGCGTCGGTCTCTATAATTCGTAAACCCTTTTTCCCCTTTAAAACTTCATTGTAGTATGCCTCAATGCCAATGTCCGCTTCATAGTCTTTTCGATAATATACTCCGTTTTTGTCGCGCGCAGGATAGTGCACGTACCCAAGGATGTGACCAAAGCCAGGATCGGTCGTGTAATTACGCAGAGAAAAACCCAATTGCTCTCCTGGAGGCGAGTTCCAGGCCAGTTCGACTCCACTTCTATCAGTGATAATCCCCCGCTCAGGAAATAGCAATTGATGCTCGAGGCGATTACGCTCACTGGTGGCTACATACGTATCGCCATCACGCAGTTGAAGTATGCCAGTTCGCCAGACAAAAATGAGCAAGACGGAAAAAAATACTACACCCAGTAATAAGATCGTGCGTTGACCTATTGGCTCTTCAATCCGACCCTCAAACTGCTGTACGTCAAAGTCGGGAATATTTTTGTCATCAAGAAATATTTCATCAGGTGCAATGTCGTCATGTAAATCTGAAAATTTTTTTCTTCTCATATCGTCTCTTCGCGCAGTCGACTGCGCACAATTAGTGCCAAGAGTGACACAAGAAATGCATACACAGAGAGCGGTATCATAAGCACGATTGGTGCTCCGCTGTGAATTGTGCCACCAAAATATAAGGCGTCACAAAGAAAAGCCAGTGCGATCACCGCTATGTATGCACGAAAGTAAAGTATTCCAAATAGAGATACGGCAAGCACTACCCAGGTGGGAGAAAACAAAACAGACATAAACAAAAAAAATATAAATACTACTTCCTTCATGGTGTGGTGCTCTCGGCCTCCATGTCCCTCTCAACCTCGACCTCAATGTATACAAAACGTAGTGCAGAAACATTAAACGGCCAACGGAAATAAATATCCTGAAGTGAACTGCTTTCGGACTTTTCAACACCTTCGACAATGCCGAGAAAGGTGGGAGCGAGTTCAGGTACTTCTATGATATCCCCAATTTCTACCAGGACTCCTTTCGGCAAAATGATTCGAAAGTTGCCACCGCCCACACCGTAGGCGGTTACGGGAGTTGCTGTTGCTCCAAATTGTACGGAAAGTTCATTGCCACTTGATGAATAGAGCGTCACAACTGCACTGTGCTTGAATACTTGCGATACTTCCCCAAGAATAAAGTCTCCATCGCTAAACACACGGACACCAGGGAGTAGCCCTGCATCAGTCCCAATATCAATAATTAACGTGTCATATGGAATGGCCCCGGGTGATGCGAGCACGCGCGCAAGCATAAATGAGCGCTCGGGATGTCGATAAAAAACATTTTTAAGATAGTCATTTTCTGCACGTAGTGTTTTTTGTGCATACGATTCTACGACAATGGCATCAAGCGCATCCTTAAGACGTAAATTTTCCTTTGCAAGACTTGCTTTACTACTCACAAGGTAGCTGTATGTGGAGGCGCCATCATTCAGCATGAGTTTTGAAACATAAAAAGGACGCAGGATAAAGTGAAACGTCGACGCAAGATAATGCTCGGCCGGTGAACGTAAGAGAATAAGGAGGAGAGCGAAGAAGCCCAAGATGATGAACAAGCGCTTACGCTTTAATCCTCGCTCTTTGTCATGACGAAAACTATGGAGGTTATCACGACGGGTCGGTGTATGTTTGCTATTTGACATGATTTTTTGAACTTACGAGACACTGCTTCCGCTCTACCACAGCTTGTTGCCACGCTCACCTATTTTCTTTAAAAATAGTCTCTAGCGCGGTGGTAGTTCGTTGTCGTGCTCGATGAGTACTTCCCGAAAGCCATCAATGTTCTCTATGACGATGCCTGTCCCCCTAGCAACCGCAGTGAGCGGATCATCCGCAGTGGTAACAGGAATATTCAGATGTTGCTCAAAAAGCTCAGCCATACCATGGATGAGTGCGCCACCGCCCACAAGCACAATCCCACGATTCATTACGTCTGAGAGAATCTCCGGCGGTGTGGTTTCGAGCACCTCTTTTGCGGATTCCACTAGGACAGCAATAGAAGGTGCGAGGGACTCGCGGATGTCTGCATCAGTCACAATGACTTCTCGCGGGAGTCCTGTAAGCAGATCTCGCCCGCGGATTGCTGCCTCCCGAGGCTCTTTTGGTTTGACAGCTGTACCGATGGCAATTTTTACGTTTTCTGCTGTCCGCTCTCCGATAAGAATCTTGAACTCGTCACGAATGTACGAAATGATGTCACTGTTAAAACGATCTCCGGCAACTTTCAGGTTTTTCGAATTGACGATGCCAGAAAGTGAAATAACTGCGATGTCAGTGGTCCCTCCTCCAATGTCAATAATCATTGAACCGACGGGGTCTTTGACGGGAAGGCGGATACCAATTGCGGCAGCCATCGGCTCCTCAACAATATAGACCTCGCGTGCACCCGCGTTCATGGCAGCATCACGCACCGCGCGTGTTTCTACGTTTGTTATTGATGATGGGACACCTATTACCACACGTGGACGACCCTGACGCTTGGACATTTTTTGTGCCTTAGAGATGAAGTGCGCAAGCATTTCCTCCGTAACCTCGAAGTCCGAAATCACCCCGTCGACGAGAGGTCGGACAGCAATGATGTGGCCTGGGGTGCGTCCGAGCATTTGCTTTGCCTCCATACCCACAGCAACTACACGGTTGGTTTTTTGATTGAGCGCAACCACTGACGGCTCATCGATAATAATTCCGTGGTCACGAAGATAAACCAAGGTATTTGCGGTACCCAAATCGATACCAATATCGCTCCCCATCATTCCATAAAAGCGTTCAAACATAGTAGGCACATTCTAGTGGATGGAGGTCGGAGAGTCAAAAAAAGGTGGAAAATTGACAATGCATTCAGGCATGGTGTAAATGGAGCGATGGTTAATGTCATACTGGGATAGGCTCTCATTTGACGTACACACAACCAATTGTTATAAATCAGAGAGATATCGGTTTGGAGGAAAATATGTCTGTATCTCAATTCCCCAATGCCAACATGGCAATAACTGAAAAATTAATCAAACTGGTCGACCAACTTGTCCCACTCCCTCACCCCAAGATTGAATCCGACCTCGAGCTCATTGTTTCTGCATACGTATGTGCGGCCATCGAACAAATCATCAGTATGCGCCAACTTGCAAGCTATCACCAACTTGACCCAGTCATACTGCAACAGATCAAAGATGAGCTCAAGTCCGCCCGATAACCTGCCCCCCACTGGGGCAGTTTTATTTTAGTGTTTCAAATATAATTCTTCTGAAGGCGCGCAAGTAACTCTTCTTGACTTACCCACTCTGTTTCTCCCGATTTGCGATTCTTAATCTCAAGCTTTCCCTCTGCTAGTGTTTTTTTTGACACTATCACTCCAAGCGGAATACCAATGAGCTCACTATCTTTAAATTTTTCTCCCGCTCCAGGACCTTTGCGCTCGTCGTAGAGGACGTCGATGCCCGCATCAAGCAGTGTGTCATAGAGGAGATTTGCAAAACTGCTCACCTCAAAATCGTCTGGGGAAAGCGAAAGCAAGTGTACACGATAGGGAGCAACGGACACCGGCCACATCAATCCCCTTTCGTCGGAGTGCGCTTCTGCGATTACCCCCATCAGTCTGGTGATGCCGATTCCAAAGCAACCCATGATGGGGTGGGCATCTGTTCCATCCTTTGTTTTATAGGTGAATGCAAAATCTTTGGGATATTTTATGCCAAGATCAAAAATATTTCCAACCTCCGAAGCTTTTGCGCGAGAGAGCGCACCGCCACTACAGCGTGTACATACCTCCCCCTCCTTTTGTTTGGTGATTTCTGCATTGACGCAAAATGCGCACGAATCACAGTACAAAATATCGTCCTCTCCTGCATCCGTGAGCACCATGAATTCGTACGATAATTTTTCGGTAAAACTTCCGCCAGATGCTTCAGTCGCCTTTGCCACGAGGCCAAGACGGTGATAGACGCGCAGATACGCCTCTTTTGCGAGTGCATAAAAACGGTCGAAATCTTCTTGAGTTTCATGAAAAGAATACATATCTTTCATGGTGAACTCGCGCCCCCGCATAATGCCAGACTTTGCACGAAGCTCATCGCGATACTTTTGTCCTATTTGATAGATTGCAACTGGCAAATCTTTGTATGAGCGTACATACTCTTGAATGATAGGCGTCGCAATCTCCTCTTCACTTTGTCCGATAGTGTACTGCTTTTCAGTGCGACTATTTATTTTGAACAGCACATCAACATTGTCCCATGCTCCTGTTTGTTTCCACGGCTCTGACGGGTGGAGGGTCGCCATGCGAATTTCCTGGCCACCAATTCTGTCCATTTCATCACGCACAATACGCTCGATGTTTTCGAGTACGCGACGCCCAAGTGGAAGATACGAATAAGAACCCGCCATTTCTTTGTGCACATATCCTGCACGAATCAAGAGTTGTGCATTCTTGGAAACTTCGTCAGATGGCGCTTCTTTGCGTGTCTTGGTGAACAGTTGAGATTGAAGCATGGGTAGTCAGTGATTAGTTGCTAGTGGTTAGGGATAAGAATTCCTTAATACCTAAGCCATTCTACAATAAGTGTCAGCGCTCCAGGTGCTTGACATAATATGATGATTATGATATGATATTCAGCAGAAACACTGGTGATTTACCCGTGTACCTGGAGATTTCGATAATTAATGCTCGAAAGTTCATTATGTCGTGCGTTCAGCAAACGACCGACAAAGAAGATGGTGTCTGTGTGCTCCATTTTCTCGGTCGATTGTGCTGGGCCACATCGGCAAATGCGATGCTCACGGAATTGCAACACCAACACCTGGAGAGCATGATCAGCCGTGAGAAGCTGAGGAAGGCAAATCTCACGTGCGGGTTCGAGACGGACTTGCTGGCGACTCAGATTGCGACATGGATCAACGGCGTGCACGTTGCCAATAAGTTGAAATAACGGCCACGCCATCAGCGGGGAGAACGGTGCGGATCGCAAGGTCCGCACTTTTTTAATACAAAAAATCCCTTGTGAAGTAAAATTGGATGCAATACGAAGCCCTGGACCGAGTCGGTGTTCGCGTAGACGTATTCCTCATACGTCTACCGAACCCGATGAGGGAAGGGCGAGTAGTGCGCCAATTTTACTTCACAAGGTTTGCGATGTCATTCCAAGTGACCGCAACCATAAGCAGCATGAGCAGTGCAAACCCAATAACATTAAAAGCATTAGTCACTGATACATTCATTGGTCGTCTTATGATGGACTCAATGATAATGAAGAGCAGTCGTCCACCATCAAGTGCAGGAAATGGGATGATATTGATGATGGCGAGATTAATCGAGATGAGTGCAGTGAACAGTAAGAGATTTACAAACCCCACATGTGCGGCCTCACCGACTGCATTCACAATCCCCACAGGACCAGTTACTTGCGAAAAATCAGACTTTCCCAAAATTGCAGACGAAAGAAACTCCCAAAGTCCAGTAGCGGTCAGTACGGTGTAAAAGTAGGTACGCTTGGCACCTTCCACTATAGCTTTGTGTGGGGGCAGTCTGAGAATTCCTACCATGTCCATTGATATACCAATGGCAGCACGACCTTCCACTATTCCCTCTGTGGGTGTCACTGACAGATTGATTATTTTTTTATCGCGCTCAAGTGTGAGCACAAGTGGCTCCGCGGTGCGGGGGCCAACAAATGCCGTCACCACTTCAGGATTTTCAGCGGTGACTGTAGTCAGTTCGTTTTGGATAGAAAGAAGAATGTCTCCTGACTTTACTCCCGCAACTTCAGCGGGTGACCCCCCTTGCACACCAGTAACCATAAGTTTCGCATTTGAAACTGCCATGCTTCCCCCCGCGTCTTGTGAAGAATTTATTCCAATCATCAGCGTCGCGGAAATCAACATCCACGCCAGAATGAGGTTGAAGATAACACCAGCGACGACCACCGCAGACTGCACTAATCGATGCTGTGCAGTAAAGCTTCTTTTCTTATCAGCATCATCGGATACGTCGTTTGCGTTCTCTCCATAAATTTTGACATACCCACCAAGCGGTAGTGCGTTGAACGAATAGCGCGTCTCCCCTCTTTTTATACTTCCAATGCGTGGAGGAAAACCAAATGCAAACTCATCGACACGAATCCCCGCCCACTTGGCAATGATAAAGTGTCCAAACTCATGAGCAATGACGAGTACAAAGAGGACAAGAAAAAATAATATAATGGACATAACAACCATGATAACACAGTTATCGTATTGGGGCGTAAGGCCCCGTCCATTAATAAGTTGCTATAAAAATGGACGTGGCACAAAGGACCGTCAGCACCAAAACTCAGAAGTATTGGTGGACGAGTCCTAAGGCGCAGTGGGCGACACTATCGGATAGAAAGTGCGAGCCAGATTGAGCAGGAACTGCTCTCGGGCTAGTGAATAAGGGGCGTCCGTTCGATAACCAAGATGAACAAAAAACGGTGGGATACATGATGAGGCCTCACGAGTAGTGCCATTTGTTGTGGTGCCAAAGGTGAAAATTGTACTTGTGGCTTCAGTTGAGGTGCAGGGACGCGTTACGCGCATCCACAATGCTCCATTTAATTTTTTCATATCATCCAATGTGACACCAAAGGCATAGAGTTCACTCCCAAATGCGAGGTCTTGTCCATATTCATATGCGAGGTACCACCCCTTCGGGAGTTCCATCACAAATCCCAGTCGAGCATTTTCATAACGTACTGCAGTTACGTCCTCGTAACGCGGATAACTAGCAGGCGTACCATTTGTGCCCTGCGCAATAGCAGAGGAATTCAAAAGCAAATTTGACCCCATGTTCTCGGAACCACTCTTGTTTGCAAAACTCTCTTCATTATCTCTACGTGAAAAGACTGTTGATGTTGGAGAAATTCCGATACTACGATTGATTTCTTGGCGTAGATAGAGTTCTCTTTTTCTTGTCTCCTCACGTTCCACACTAAGTAATCGCTCTGCTTCACGCACACGAAGCGCTTTTTCTGCAGCTTCAGCGATAATGTGTCTTTCTGCTCTCTGTGCATCAATGTGCGCAGACACACCTACCAACAAGACGCACAAAAAAAGTATTACGAGAAGGTAGTCCATAAACACCCTTCTGCCTTCTCGACGCTCTGATTGGCGCAGGTGATGGTGAATGGAATGTCGTCTACTCATGAGCGGGTGATAATTGCAATTTGGGGAAACTACGAGTTGATGTCTTTTTCTTTTACGGTCGCAAGCGCCTCGAAGTGCGCATTTGCAAGGTCTACCAGTTTTTGAAGTTCCTCCTTTGTTTTATGCACTTCATCCTCTGAGAGCGTTCCCTCTTTTTCTTGGGTCTTCAGATCGGCAATCACGACTTCACGCTCTTTCCGTAGTGAAATACGCGCATCCTCCACTTTGTCTTTCAAAAGTTTAATAATCTGCACTCTTCGCTCTCCAGTAAGTTCTGGAAAAATAACTCGTAAACCATTTTCATCGGTCGATATAGAAAGTCCTATATTTGCTTTTTGGAGTGCACCCTCAATGGCCTTGGTTTGTGTTTTGTCCCATGGTGAGACGCGAATGGTGCGCGCATCTTCCATTGTTACTGTTCCGACGTGCGCAATCGGTGTTTGGGACCCATAGGATTCCACGGTTATCGAATCAAGCACTGCGCTCGTCGCACGCCCCGTGCGCAGGAGTGAAAGCTCCTTTTTGAGCCAATCTTCGATTTCGGTAATTCGGGTTTTAAAAGGTGAAAAATTATATACCATATGATGTGTTTATTTTAGCAAAAATAGGCAGCAAGTGAAACTACCCCCCCAGCGATTATGTAACTACTGACGGCCGTCAGTAGTTACATAATC
>JAYSSO010000064.1:0-9223 GCA_043720495.1 Candidatus Lloydbacteria bacterium
ACACTCCTGACCTCGGTGGTTGCACTCGCCGTGCACCTTACAGTTCTTGCCCTTGCCTACCACTTCGTAGTAAAAAAAATTAAATCGAAGAAGCCATAACACTTCGGGAAGTTAAATCACAAAGCCCTACTGGGGTTTTTTTATATTTTTATCTTGTATGATGAGTTCATTATTGAATAATCAATTTTCTATGTCATATCAGGAAGCTAACGTAGACGTAAATGAAGATGGGGAGCAACCAGTAAAAATTGGTGAACCAGAATACCGTGGGGGTTATGCGGTGAATGCGAGAGGCGAGGTCATCCTCACGGACAGCAAGAGTGACGTGTCTCGAAAGGCAAGTGAGGAGCGTTCTTCCTAGCAATCTCTGTTGCCACCAGGCACTCCTGATTCAGTATTTTACTGGCGCCAAGCGCCCCCACTAGTGGGGGCGCTTTACTTCCTTTCCAACTGGCCCTATAATCGCCCTATTATGTGGAGAAAAAGATTTATTGCACTCGTACTATTGTTTGCAGGCGCTGGCGCGGGATTTCAAATCTATAACGCAGAGCTAAAGAAGGAGAGTTTACTTACCAATTTTCCATTTAAATACGGTCTCGACATCGAGGGTGGAACACAACTTGTCTATCAGGCGGACACATCAAAAATACTCGCCATTGAAGTTCGACCAACAATGGATGCGCTCCGGGATGTTATTGAGCGACGCGTGAACTTATTTGGTGTATCTGAAGCGCTTATTCAAACCGAAGAAGTAAACACACTTTCAGACGTACCCACCCAGCGTCTCATCGTTGAGCTCCCAGGCGTGACTGACATCCAGAAAGCTGTTGAGCTTATCGGCAAAACGCCACTACTTGAGTTTAAGGTGGAACGACCCGAAGGAGGGGAAAAAACTGCAATTGCTACGGCGTACACACTTGCACAGGAAACTTTTAAGTCTGCAACAATGACTGATCAAGAAAAGCAGTCTTATGTGTTGAATAATCCGCTCCTAGAAGCAGATCCAAGCTACATTAATACAGAGCTTAACGGCTCAAGGCTTTCAAAGGCTACTGTGGTTTTTGACGAGACCACAAATGAGCCGAAAATTTTGCTCACGTTTACCGATGAAGGAAAGCAGATGTTTGCGGACATCACCAAAGAAAATATCAATAAGACTGTAGCAATCTATTTAGACGGTGCACCCATCTCTACCCCCGTAGTTCGTGAGGCAATTCTTGACGGTAATGCTGAAATATCCGGTAATTTCAACATTAAGGATGCCAATGAGCTTGTTGGACGGCTTAACTCCGGTGCCCTCCCTGTTCCAATAGTGCTCCTCTCGACTGCGACAGTGGGCGCTACACTTGGAGAGCAAGCACTCGACTCAGGAATTCGCGCAGGAGTATTTGGAATTTTGATAGTCGCCATCTTCTTGGTGTTGTGGTATCGCCTTCCTGGAATTCTTGCAATATTTGCGCTAGGAATATACCTCGTCATTATGCTTATTGTTTTCAAGCTTATCCCCGTCACCCTTACTGCTGCGGGTATAGCGGGATTCATTCTTTCAATAGGTATGGCCGTTGATGCGAATATCCTCATCTTTGAGCGCATGAAAGAAGAGTTGAGGAAAGGAAAGGACATTAGTGACGCAATGCACGATGGATTTGATCGTGCGTGGCTCTCCATTCGTGATTCCAACATCGCGTCGATCATTTCTGCGGTCATTCTCTTTTGGTTTGGGACATCGCTTGTGAAAGGATTCGCACTGACCTTGGGTATCGGAGTCATTGTTTCAATGTTTTCTGCAATCACCGTCACGCGTACATTTCTCCTCGCGCTCGGATCGCGTGGTTCTGGTCGAGTGGTGCGATTCTTATTTAGCAGTGGGATTAAGTAGCCTGAAATACCATGTTTATAATCAAGCACAAAAATTTCTTCTTCTTTCTCTCAGGACTCATCACACTTGCTTCAACAGTGCTTATGGTGGTGTTTATTCCATGGAACTTTGGCATTGAGTTTACGGGTGGCACACTACTTGAGGTCACCTATCCCGACGGTCGCCCCGCACGCGGTGTGCTCTTCCAGAAAGTAAACGCACAAGAGTGGGCTGGTACGGCAATTCAGGAGACGGGAGAAAATGGATTTATTATTCGCACCAAGGCGCTCACCGAAGAAGAAAGACAGCAACTAATGGCAATCGTGTCCGACAACGGCACCACGCAGATTGTCGAGGAGCGTTTTAATTCCATCGGGCCGACGATAGGTCGCGAGCTCCGCCAAAAGGCAGCCTGGGCAATACTGCTCGTACTTATCGCCATTGTTTGCTACATCGCCTTTGCTTTTCGTGGAGTTTCTCACCCTGTTTCATCCTGGGTCTACGGATTTGTGGCAATTGTAGCGCTCATCCACGATGTCTTTGTGCCGGCGGGTATTTATATTGCTATGGGGTATTACTTCATCGATGTGCAGATTGATGTGCTCTTTGTGACTGCTATTCTGACTATTCTCGGATTTTCCATACACGACACCATTGTGGTGTTTGATCGAACGCGTGAGAACCTGAAGCTCCGGACTTGGAAGGATTTTTCAGCAACGGTGGGACATTCATTGGAGCAGACATATGTGCGCTCAATCAACACGTCACTCACCGTACTCCTCGTCATCCTTGCACTTTACTTTGTGGGAGGTGAAACGACTAAGAACTTTGCACTAACGCTAGCAATCGGAGTAATCGCAGGAGCATACTCATCGATTTTCCTTGCATCCCCACTCCTGGTTGCAATTGAAGAGTGGCAGCGCAAGAAGGCGACCAATCACACAAAAAAGAAGTAATAATTGGCATTGACAAAATGTATCTGTTGTCTATACTTTGGATATATGACTAAGATAATGATATCAATTAAATTAGACTCGAAAGTCAAAAAAGAGGCTCAGAAAGCGGCAGAAAGTGCCGGTCTGACACTTTCTGCAGTGGTGAACGCAACGCTCCACGAATTCGCACGTACTCGAGAGTTACATATCGGCGGAAGTTCGCACCCCACTCCCTATTTGGAGCGGATTCTTATGGAAGCGGAGGAAGATATGCGTAAAGGAGAAAATATGTCACCGGTCTTTGATAATGCCAAAGATGCAATCGCATATCTTCGTAAACAAATGGCACGATGAAAGTATTCTT
Organism: Candidatus Lloydbacteria bacterium; assembly: GCA_043720495.1. Lineage (GTDB taxonomy): Bacteria > Patescibacteriota > Minisyncoccia > Phycocordibacterales > UBA6899 > MHLP01. Next base: position 3,158 of record JAYSSO010000064.1, read on the forward strand.
CCCGAAGAAATTTTTAAAGCAGTTAAAAAAGCACCTCAAAGAAGAACAAGAAAAATTTTATGAAGTTGTTGATGTTTTTGCCAATGTTCCCTATCATCCGTTATTGCGAAATCACGAACTTCACGGTAGATATGTTGGATATCGCAGTATCGATATAACGGGAAATTTACGAGCAACATATAAAGAATGCCCAGGTGATATTGCACGTTTCTCTGCATTCGGTACACATCATCAACTTTACGGAAATTAAAATTGTCTAAAAATAGCGGAAGAAATAATGGTGTTGCGCGAGTCGGGGAAGCGGCTGGCTTTTGTGCCGCAAGAGGTCATGTATTTCCTCGCATACCCCGTGGTCTCTGCCACAGGGTCGGTTGATTGCGTTGGCGTGATGATTATTGCTATAATCGATTGTATCATGCCTGAGTCTTCCCCACTTCCCGAAGAGAATTTACACGAGCTTTCACAAGAACGCCACGTATTGCGTGATGCACTGCGCAATGCAGGTGCTATTCCTCTTGTTGTGGCGGTTGCACATGAAGGCATTGTGGCGATTAACGAAAAGCTTGTCGACTGGAGCATTAAAGGGGAGGGCGGTTTGACTCTGGCTAAGGAGCGACTCCGTGCCGATCGTACACGATCCGAAGCGGACACTTCTCCCTTTCGCGATGATGCGGCAATCGCCACCTCGCTTGGTGCACACGCTCCGGCGTTTCAGGCGATCGAGGCGCGTGCAGATCTCCTCGATGAAACGCGCGACTTCACCATGCGTCAACTCCGTAGAATGAAGGATCCAAGACAAAACGCCGTGCACGAACGGCTCTTTGCTGCAGCAAATGAGGAGCATAAGCGCCTCGCCATTGAATTACGTGAACTGAAAAAAGAGCATCCCGAAGAATACCGCGCACACGAGCTCATCCGGTATCGTGACGGCCTCTACGAGGAGGGTCACATTGCCCCCACTCCTTCCGTCGACGCACATCTCGAGCGTATCGGTCGCAATATGCTACTCGGCAAGCCGATGTTTCTCCACGGTCCGACAGGCACCGGCAAGACCTCGCTTGCCCGCTATGCAGCTCAACACTTCACCGGTAGCTCCGCTGAAATGGTGTACTGCAATCCGCAGACACGCGAATCTTCCGTCTGGGGAAAGACCGGCATCCGCCCGACGGAAGGCGGAGGCATCGAGACCATCGATGTGTTCGGGCCACTTGCAAGAGCGATGCAGGAGGGTCGCGTGGTGATCTTCGATGAATTTTCCGCATTGCCAAAAGAACAAATGGTTTTCATCAAGGGTATCTTTAATGCGAAGCCCGGCGATGAAGTGAATGTTGTCGGCAACGGCAAAATCACGATTGCCGAAGGATTTCAAATGATTTTTACCGCGAATTTGAAGTCGGAGAAAAACAAAGAACGACAGGATCTTCCGCCCGAGATTACTCGTGAATTCGAACCGAACAATTTGAAGATTAATTATCAGCCCAAGGAAGAAACCTACGATATCATGCTTGCGCGCATGATGAATCCCGATGGTTCCGTGGACGCTTCGTTGGGCACTTTAAACGATACCCTCCCCAAGCTCGCCGAGGCGATAGAGGAAATACAGATCGCCTATACCGGCACACTCACGAAGGATACTGCGCGCCTTGCCGGCGCACTTGATGCGAGTGGAAAAACCAAAGGACTCGAGAAATTCGTCATGACTCAAGGCACGATTGAAGCGATGCTCGCCGACTGGAAGATCGAACAAACAATGGGGGAGACCAAGCCGTTTGTCGCACACATCGACGAGCGCCTGAAGATCGCACTCACGTTCGAAGAATACCCGCTTGCTGACCGTATTCTTGCCGCCAAGATTCTCGCATCGAAAGGATTCCTCCGCACGCAGACTCCGGAAGCACTCGGCCTTCCTGCCGACGTCTTCAAGGCGACCGTGCGGCCAAAAGATGAAAAAACGAGCGTGGCAGGAGGAACCCGTGAAAAGGAGCAAAACATTCCGCTCATCGAGCTTGCGGGCTTAGATCCTTTTGGTGTTCGACGAAGTAAAGTAATGACGAAGGCGGCGGGGATACTTGATGCCACAAAAGAAGAGACGCCCGCCTCCGAGAAAGACCCGCTTGATTTGGGAAGCGTGAAGGAAACAAACGAGCCGTTTCTTAAAGAGACATTTGAAAAATGGTACGGCGCGAATTCGGCACAAATCGAACAAATGCCGATCATTGTTTCTCCTGAGGATCAGGATTTTGCGGCGCTCGGGAAAGACATCAATAAAGCAAAATTCGGCGAATATATCGTCAATCCTGAAATGGCGAATGTTGATTGGGAAAACATCCCACCGGAGAAGATCAAAATCCCCGATCTTTCCGCATGGAACGGAAAGCCACTCCACGAAGTGGCACAGCACATTGTCGACACCTACAGCAACACCCACCACATCCCCGGTATTGAATTTTGGAAATGGATTATTGAAGAATATGACAATGCGTCTCCCGATGTGAAGGAAAAGTATAAAACACTTGCTGACGGAAAATACTATTTCAATTTCGGCTCCCTCCTCCGCCGTTCCGACGGCTACTGGGATGTGCCGTATGCGCACCGCGATGGCTCGGGGTGGTACCGCTATGCGGATTGGCTCGGGAGTGGCTGGTACGGCGACTATCGCGTTTTGCTTCTCGAGAAGTGATATTTGTGCGTTGATCATTACCTCTCTTGATATTTGATTTTTTCTTTTGATATTGCATTTGCTATACTCCACTCTGTATTTGCAATGAGCGCGCGGGTACGCCTTCGCGTCGCAATACCGGAAAAAGCATCTTCAGAATTTTTTGCGAGCGACCTCAAAAAAAAGCGTGAGATGCCGGATTCGTGAAAAAAACAAAAAATATTCTGCGCGAAAAACTGGGGCATTATGATGCCGAATTTACTTGCAAGTTTCTTGGAATTTCGGAAAGGAAAAAAGGCAAAAAGCGACGTTGCGGAGTTTTCCGCCCTACTCACGGCGCACATTGTCCGACTTTACGATGACCTTGCTTCCGGCGCGTATCGTCACGGATCCTATACGCATTTTACCGTGAGTGATCCGAAGCGGCGGGATATTCACAAGGCAAGTGTGAGGGATAGGGTTGTCCATCATGCGCTCTACCTGGGACTCTACGCGTATTTTGATCGGCTTTTCATTCACGATTCGTACTCGTGCAGGATAAAAAAGGGTACGCATCGCGCGCTCGAGCGCTTTGAGGAATTTGGGAGAAAAGAATCGAGGAATCATACGCGGAGCGTTTGGGCGTTACGCGGCGATATACGCAAGTGTTTTGCATCGGTGGACCACGCGGTACTCAAAGAAATTCTACAAAAACATATTACGTGTCCCCGGACGTTCGCGGTCATTGAAACCGTAATCGATAGTTTCAACTCTGGGATGCACGGAAAGGGGATACCGCTTGGAAATCTCACTAGCCAGCTATTCATCAACATCTACATGAATGAGTTTGATCAATACATCAAAAGAACAATAAAAGCGAACTATTATTTGCGCTATGCAGACGATTTTGTGATTGTATCGGCTGATCGGAGTGAACTGCAAAGACTCATTCCCTTGCTGCAAGATTTTCTTGCAACCCGGCTTCATCTTGAGCTTCACCCGAAAAAAGTCTCCATTGATACAATTGCACATGGGCTCGATGTGTTGGGTTGGGTGCACTTTCCGCACCATCGCGTTCTCCGCACAACGACAAAAAGAAGAATGCTCGCGAATATTACTCTAGGAACTTCTGCAACACTCGCTTCATATCGGGGGATGCTTGTGCACGGCAATGGTCACAATCTCTGCGGGGTGTTAGAATCGTATTATGGAAAAGGTCGCACTGCCGATAATCGAGCAGAAGTCTTCGGATGAGGATGTTCCGGCCCTAGGTACGGAAAGCGGGGCACATGAGGAGGCGCTCCAGTTTGTCGAGGCGCATCGTGATTTTTTCGAACACTATGCGCGCGGGAAGGTGACGTTTGCTCCAGCCCCCCCAGGGTTGGATACCTTTGCATTCGACCTCAATACCAATACGATCTATGTGAACTCGCGTTTTTATAAGAAGCTGGGGTTTTCCGACGAGAAGACCGCCTTCGCCACGCTTCACGAGGCGGAGCATTTCATGGAAAAGAAAGTTATGCTTACGGAGGAGGGTGGCGCAACAACGTTTGGTAATTATGTGAAGCGCATCGGCAAGTCAGAAGCATACGGATTGATGGACAATTGTGTTGCGGATATTCGCGAGAATAGCGCGGTTGTCGCGAAAACGAATCCCGGATTTCGCACGATCGAAGAGGGTCTCTATCGGGAGGAGCTTTTTAAAGAAACCGATTTTACCGCATCACCTCGTCATGTGCAGTTTTGTCAGGCACTACTCCGCGAGGGGCGCATTCCTGACGAAGCGTGCACACTCGCCCAGGGCGTACGAGCCAAGCTTGACGCTCTGCGCGATATGAAAGACGAAGAGGGTGAGTCCTTGCTTGATATTTTTACCAACCCCGATGTGCCGATGTCGTATCGTCTCCAATTTCAAAATCAGTATGTGTGGCCTATTGTCAAAGCATTGCTTGATGAAGACATGAAGGAACGCAAAGAACAGCAATCACAAGGAGGAGATAAGGGAAAACCCGGTGATGGAGAAGAGGGTGAAGGCGGAGGAGCCAAACAAGGAGAAGGAAAAGAAAAAGAGGGTGAGGGGCAGGAAGCAGAAGGAGGGGGGAAATCTCAAAAAGGCAAAGCGCCCCCGAAGGGAGGAAAAGAGCAACCGCCAAACCCGAATGATGTCTTTCGGGACGCCTACGATGCGGCAAAGAAGCAGGTGTTGAATGCTGTCCCTGTTGAGGCGCTCGCAAAAGCATTTGAGGAGTGGAAAAAGGAACACGCAAAAGATCCCCTCGATGAAGCGGATAAGGCCTATGCGGATGCTATTGGAGTGAAAAAAGAAGAGTTGCGTGCCTATCGCAATATTGTGGAACGATTGGAAAATACGCGCAATCCGGAAACGGGCGAAAATGTGATGGAAGAGTTGCGCGCCTTGGTGCGGCGCATTATCGCAGAGCGGGTGAAGCCCGGCACCCTACCGCGGTATCCGACGGAAGAGGGGGAAGAACTTGTTGACCCCGCCGAGCTGGTAGCACAAGTAAAGGCGGGTAATCTCGAACCGCGCGCATGGCAAACACAGGAAATGCGCGAGAAGAGAGGTGAGAAATTCGGAGAAGTAGAGTTGACTGCCATTTTTGATCGCAGTGCCTCGATGGTGTCGGGTGGAAAGTTGCGCGCACAACAAGAGGCAGGCGTGCTCTGGCTCGAAGCATTGAAAGAGTTTGCTGACGTGTGCGATGAAGAGCGCGTCAACATGGATGCACCGCTTGAAGTACGTACGGAAGCTTATGCGTTTCAGGCGGATGCTATGGACGGCGTGCCCATCAAAAAGATGTCTAAAGAACTTGGCGAAGCGGAGCGTATTCGTATGGGCGCGCTTCTCGGCTCCGCACCGGGAGAAAGCACTCCGGACTTTGTACCGCTTGACGCGATCCTCCGTGCGCTTTCCGATGAAGTAGTGAGGAAAATCGCTGATGGGGAGCTCAAAAAAATCGTCATTGTCTTTACCGACGGAGACAGCGACGACCCGCGGCGAGTACAAAGCGCACTCGAAGCACTGCGAGGGAAAGGGGTGGTTGTTGTCGGTGTGGGAATTACTGAATCTGCAAGTTCGGTATTGACAACGTATGCTCCTGGCGCACAGGTGGTCGCAGAAGCGATCAAACTCCCGCAAACCCTCGGCGACCTCCTCAAAGAGCATTTGGCTAATGTATAGTTTTGTAAACGCAACCGGTGTCACAAAATAGCCAATCGTGTCCACACCTTATACACAGAAGCTGAGATATACGAGGGACGATGAGTTTTGCGTGAAGTGGTTGAGCCATAAAAATGACCTTGACCTGTTTAAGTCGGCATGTATAATGGCCAGTACGTTCCTTAGATGATCTGAAATATCAAGTATATCAAGGTGATTCACGGGAGGAACAACACGGTCTTTGAAAAGC
>JAYSSO010000065.1:0-1462 GCA_043720495.1 Candidatus Lloydbacteria bacterium
AAATCGGTGGATGAGGACAAAAAAGTGGCTTGTTTTGTATCCATAACCCACTCGCGCAAGGGTTCGACCCAAGTATTTCTTTGTTGTTCAAAATCTTTCTTTTGTGACTTAAAAGCAAGGGTTGCACGCATGAGGTCGTCTTTTCGTTTCAGATATATCTCCTTCGGAATATCGCCATCCAAATATGCAGACACGAGTTTTTCCATGCGTGCCTCGCTCGCTTTTAACTTGTCCGAAAGATTTTGAACATCACTGTGCGATACTAAAGTTTCTTCCTGCTCCCAATTGTCTATTTCTGTGAGCATATAGTCGATATACCTATCGCATAGTGAAATGGTTTGAAGACGTGTCTGTATCTGTGCCACCAAGTCTTTCTCTTGCACATAACCCTGCGAGCAAAGTCCTTTCTTTTTCGTGCACCGATAGTATCTGTATACTCCACCATTTCCTTTTGCAAACTGCGCAGTGAACATACCGCCACACTCCCCACAACGAAAAAGACCGCGAAACGGAAACCCGTGTTGTCCTCGTTTCCGTTGCGGTTTGGCTTTGCTCGCAAGTATGGTCTGTACGGCTTCAAACAATTTCGGTGAAATAATTGGTTCAAATGTTCCTTCAAACCATTCATCGTAGTGACGGACAAAGCCGAGATAGGCTCGATTACTCAAAAGATGTTTGATGGAACATTTGGCAAGTGGCGTGTTTTTGGAAGTCACCACCCCCAAATCCGCCAAGTACTGCGACAGAGATACCAACCCATGTCCGCCTTTTGAGTATTCGAGATATGCGCGCTTCACAATCTTCGAGTTAGTCGGATGTGGCTCGATATTTCTTGTCCTCTGATTATTCACATACCCAAAAGGCGCTTTGGTGAGCCACTCCCCGCGTCGTAGTTTTTGGCGGATGCCTCGCTTCACATTCTGCACTAAATTGTCCGAGTAGTATTTAGACTGACCAAATGCCACTTGCAACATAAACAACCCTTGCGGAGTGGGTTCAAACCAAAACGTCGGGAAGCGTAAAGACACAATTCTTTCAGTATCTACGGCATAAATGACGCGCCCACCGTCAATACTATTTCTCGCTAAGCGGTCAGGGTGCCATGCTAATACTCCATTAGCTTCTCCACTCTCAATGCGCGTCATCATCTCATTAAAAATAGGACGACCAGGGGTCTTTGCGCTTTTCGACTCTTGAAACTCCGCGAGGATTTCAAGTTTTTCTTTATTCGCAAATTCACGCAGTTCAAACAACTGAGCTTCAATGCTCATAATCTGCTTATCATCATCTTCGGTACTCTTGCGAGCATAAAGAAAATATTTTGGTTTCATATGTATAAGTTACAAAACAAGAGACAAAACCGCCCACGTTTCCGTACCGTCGCCCAGCCACTTCGTGGCTAGCCGACGGGGTTTCCTGCCTGTTGTCGCGCCTTCGGCGCGCCCGTCTTCCGCTCTTACGG
>JAYSSO010000066.1:0-3434 GCA_043720495.1 Candidatus Lloydbacteria bacterium
GGGATTGTGGAACTATCACTTGAGCTACGGGACTTAAAAAACACACCGAGGAGTGTGTTTTTTAACGGGTGGGTGTTATTGGGGAGCAAGTCTATTGTATACAAAGAATCGACATCATTTGGGAATTGGTCACAATAAAGTAATCATGATTTAATAACGTTTATGGAACGTATCAGAACAGCGGATGAAATTGTTGGCGTCATGCATAGTCATGATTCCGCTGATGTTGACCTAGTGAAACGGGCTTTCAACTTTGCTGAACACGCGCACCACGGACAAAAACGATATTCAGGCGACCCATATTTTCTCCACGTTTCTGCGGTTGGCTACATACTCGCGGAAATGGGCATGGACGCTACGATGATTTCTGCAGGACTCCTTCATGACACCGTCGAAGATGCAAAGGTTTCCGAGGAGGATATTGAGCAGAATTTTGGTAAAGAAATTCGTTTTCTTGTTGACGGTGTGACGAAGCTCGGAAAACTTAAGTACCACGGCGTCGAACGTCATGTTGAAAGTCTGCGCAAACTTTTTGTCTCAACAGCAAAAGATATTCGTGTAATCATTATCAAACTCGCAGATCGTCTCCACAATGTAAGTACACTCAAACATGTTCCAAAGGATAAGCAAGCTCGCATTGCCCTGGAGACACTTGAAATTTATGCACCGATCGCTAACCGTCTTTCGATTGGTAAAATTAAAGGCCAACTCGAGGACTATGCTTTCCCCTTTGCATATCCAAAAGAACATGCGCAAGTACATGAAATGCTTAGGAACCGAAGTAAAGACAATGAAAAGTGGCTTGAAAAAATCTATCGAGATATACAAGTAGCACTTGCAGAAGGTGGGATTACTAATGTGCATGGGGAGTTCCGTGTAAAGCGTATGTATAGCCTTTACAAAAAATTAAAGGAGTACGGCATGGACATGGGAAAGATCTATGATCTCTCCGCAGTACGAATTATCGTTCCCACACTTGCAGACTGCTATCGCGCCTTGGGCATCATCCACAGTCAGTGGCAACCACTCCCTGGTCGTATCAAAGATTATATTGCATTTCCCAAGCCAAACGGGTATCAGTCACTCCACACGACTATTTTTACTGGGGATGGTGGGATTGTCGAAGTGCAGTTTCGTACCGAAGAAATGAATCGTGATGCTGCACTAGGTATCGCAGCCCATTTTGCATACAAAGAAGGGGTGCAGAACCAGAGTAGTAAGCGTCTCGCTGGAAAGCTCGACTGGGTAAAGCAAATCTCACAGTTACAGCAATCGCACACGGCGTCTGGAGAATTTTTGGAGAATCTCAAGGTAGATTTTTTTGGCGATCGTATATTTCTTTTCACACCGAAGGGTGATGTTGTTGATTTGCCTCAATCCTCAAGTCCTATCGATTTTGCGTATGCCATACACTCGGACATCGGCGACCACACTGCAGGGGCAGTAGTAAATGGAAAATTTGTTGCACTGGATACGGCCCTTCACAATGGGGATATCGTAGAAATTATTACCAAAAAAAATGCAAAGCCATCAAACAAGTGGGTTGAGTACGCAAAAACTACCTTTGCAAAAAGAAATATTCGCTCCTTTCTTATGAAGGAAAATGATGCGGGGGGTAAAAAATATAACGGAAAGTAATTCTCTATCTTGGCTTACTAAATAGTGAAGTTACTCACACTATATAAGTCCCCCTCTTCCTCTTTTTTGTCTGTTTGCAATGGCTGTACGGTTGGAATGATTGTTTCGAGAGGTAGGTCGGATTGATCACTTGTGTTTGGAAGTTGGTGAGACAACGCGGGAGGGACTATATGTACCTCCTGATGATCATTTTGAAATGCAAAAGAGTCACGAAGTGGAACTACCACAATTGGGGTAGGTGCGGTGATAATTGATTCAACAATAGGAGTACTTGCGCTGATAGCTGACATTTGTGTCACCTGTTTTGCTGTATGTGTTTCTTGCGAAGAGGAAAAATCTCCATGTAGGGCACGTAGCTGGCTGAGTTGATCGGACATATTTACTTTTTCGAGAATCGCACGAAGGTCGTCACTTGAAAAAAAGTCAATGACCACCTTGCCTCCCCCCACCTGCCGACGCTCAATTGAGACGCGCGTACCCAAAGACTCAGCGAGTTCTTTCTCGAGTTTTTCCATCTCTGGATCAATTGGAATTTTCTTACGAATCTTGTCGAATGCAATATGACGTGCTATTTGCTCCGCTTCACGCACGGTAAGCTTTTTAAAAATGATCTCCTTAAATAACGTAGACTGCTCATCCCGACGATCTGAAAGCATCATTAGTGGTCGTGCATGTCCTTCGGTAATACGACCCTGCGCAAGTGAGTCTAAGATGTCTTTGGGGAGCACGAGGAGTCGGAGCGTGTTTGAAACGTACTCACGACTTTTGCCAACTTTCTTTGCAATTTCTGCGTGCTTCAAACTAAACTCTTGCGCGAGGCGTCCAAATGATATTGCACGATCAACGGGATTAAGGTCCTCACGCTGAAGATTTTCGATGATGGCAAGCTCAAGCTTGAGGCGGGGGTCAGTAACTCCTTGCTGTATGATAACTGGCACTCGTGCAATACCTGCAATTTTTGAGGCACGAAGGCGACGCTCTCCCGCAATGAGTTCATAATCAACGGTCATTCCCCCCTCAGGGAGCTCAGTTTCACTCCTCGTGACTACAAGTGGCTGGAGGATGCCGTACTGACGAATTGAGTCAGCAAGGTCACGCAGGTGTGCCTGGTCGAACTCCTTACGGGGCTGGTACGGATTGGGTTTTATTTTTTCAACTTCAACCCAAAAAATAGCATTATTTACAAATTCAGACATATGAACATTCTAACACAAATTGCTGGACCCGGGGTGTTGGTAAACTTGTACCATTCTCGCTATTTGATAAGGTGAGCACAGATAGTTTCCCGAAAAGGTTTTCCATGAATTTTGAGCAACTGTTTGAGCGCTTTGTCATGTTTGCGCTAATTGGGTTTCTCCTCATTTTTGCTATCAGTGCTGGACTAGGAACTACTGAGGCGCGTTCACTCCTTGCATGGTATTCTTTTTTTGTTATGGGCCTGTACATCTTTCGTGGCTGGCACTTCAAGTATCCTTATGACAAAATTGAGATCATCGGTTGCGGGCTTACTGGGGTCTTACTGAATGCACTCAACTATTTCCTCTAAACCCTATCGCACGGCCCACCGTGCTTTTTGTTTGATTTTTAATCCTCGGTGAGTTACAGTTGGCAACGTAAGCTAGAGTGGCGTAATTTGTAGCCGCGTGAGGTGCACAATTGATAGCAAACTGTTTTGCTTTCAACTCACCGCAAGGTCGGAGCCATATCGAGGCTTTGCGAGAAGGCGAGATGGGGTCGCGAGCACTTATGAGCGAAGCGAATTAGTGACTCGGACCGACAAAGTCGTGCGCATGTTA
>JAYSSO010000067.1:0-8920 GCA_043720495.1 Candidatus Lloydbacteria bacterium
GCGTTTTTTCATTCATTTTTTCATTCTTCGAACTTTGGTTTATCTATGGCAATCGGTTCGAGACCGGGTGTTGCCCCAGTGATGCGCGTCACGTCTTTATCGAGCTTGCCCATTTCTTTATTGGCGGCATTGTAGTGATTTACCGTTGTCCCGAGAGCACTGCCAAGCTTACCCATGTAGTCCTCGTAGGCCTTCAAGTGCTTGCCTAGCTCGTCAACGCGTTTGATAATGTCCTTGGCTGATTCCTCAATTTTGAATGCCTTAAAGCCATAGAGGACTGATTGGAGGTACGCGGCAAAAGTAGTTGGGGAAACAATAATCACCTTTCTATCGTTGTATGCATAGTCAATCAGATTGCGAGTATTTACTTTTACCGCACCCACTTCATTCACCAATAAATCGTAATAAATCCCCTCCGCGGGTATAAACATAAACGCAAATGGCAGTGTCCCTTCTTCGGGGCGAATGTATTTTGCTGTTTCGTCAATGCGCTTCTTGAGATCATTCTTGAATTCTTTTTCAAGCTCTTCGCGTTGCTTGTCGTCTATCGCCATGGTCACCCGATTATAATTGTCTAGTGAGAATTTTGCGTCTACGGGGATCAGGCCTTCCTTCGTTACGATGACTGCATCCACTGCGTCATTGTTCGTAAAACGATGTTGCATTTTATATGCACCAGGGGGGAGAATATTTGAGAGAATAAGCTCAAGCGACGCTTCGCCAAGATTGCCTCGCTGTTTCTGATGCTTGAGTACTTTCTCGAGATTGGCGAGTTGCTCTGCAATAGCCATAAAGCGTGTCGTGGACTCATTGGTCTTTGTTTGCTCACGAGCAACGTCCACCAGACTACTGCGCATCTGTTCATTGATTTCCCGAAGCAGTAACTTCGACTCAGAAAATTGCTTACTCACTGCATCCGACATGTCGCGACGTGACTCAGACAGCCTTGCGTCCATCTGTCGTGTCAATTCGGACATTTGTTGTTGAAGCAACAACATGCCCTCTCCACCTTGAGTATTTTGTCCTAAATGCTTGCGGGCAAGGAACCAGGCAATCCCACCTCCCACCATCAAACCAACGAGCACATAAAAAAGTGTTTCAATCATATTGTGACTATCGTAGCACACCGCGAATTCTTCTTTCAAACAAGAAATACTTCGCACATTCTACGGCAAGAAAGTTGAATCCAATAAACACCAAGAGTATGGGGAGTGCTGAGAGTACGTCGACTTCTGATAGTCGTAGTAGTGTGCGCAAGAAGTCGATCTTAAGGGCCAGGACGAGTCCGAAGATTGCAAAAGCAAAAGAACCAAGCAGGTAAAAATTAGACCACCACTTGATGGCGTAGAGAGGTGTGCGTAAATCCTTAAGCGAAAACACAATAAGAGTCGTACTCAGCGTAAGCATAACAAAGACGAGTGTACGGGCATCAGCAAGCGCCAAGTGCGCAAATTGAATAAGGTAACCATAATATGCGAGGAGCATGAGTCCACCTGAGAGGCCGACCAAGATAACGAAATACATAAATTGTCGATTCAACATTGTGCGCGCACCCGCGATCCTCGGGTCTCTTGTCATGAGGTCATCTTCTTTGGGTTCGAATGCAAAGGCAAAATTCATAAATCCCTCAGTAAGCATATTGGTCCATAAAATTTGTGCGGGAAGTATGGGGAGTGGGATACCAATGATCAGTGCTCCGCCGACTGCTATAATTTCCGTAAATGAGGTGGACAATAGATACGCTACAATCTTGCGCAGATTGTCGATGATACGCCTTCCCTCTTCAATCGCGGAAACTATAATAGAAAAGCTGTTGCTTTGAAGAATAAGATCAGAGGCCTCCTTTGCTACCTCTGTCCCCGAACCCAGCGCCACACCAATGTTTGCTGCGCGAAGTGCAGGGGCATCATTAACTCCATCCCCTGTCATGGCAACCACCTCTCCACTTGCAGAAAGTATGCGCACGAGTCGAAGTTTGTGTTCAGGGAGCATGCGAGCAAAAACAGTTGTCGTCTTCAGCTTTTTCTTAATTTCGTCATCGGACATCGGCTCAATTTCCGCGCCAAGCAGTACTTCATCACCTGTAGTCCATATTTCGCACTCCTTTGCAATCGTACGTGCAGTTTCTGGGTTGTCGCCCGTGGCCATGATGACATGGGCCCCAGCACGTTTCGAGGAGCGAATTGACTCCGCAGCATCCTCTCGCAGAGGGTCATGGAGCACGATAAATCCTCCCAATATGAGCCCTTCGAGCAAGCTCTCTCTCGAAACGCTTATTTCCTTTGTAAACGCAGTCATGTTGGTATCGCGAAAAGCAACTCCAATAAGCCTATACCCCTGACTCATATATCGCTTCATTGCGTGCTCAAGCTTAGTTCTCACATCGGTTGAGACGATACGAGAATTTCCCTCAAGATACACCGCACCTGAGTGCGCGAGTAAATACTCGGGTGCCCCAGTGACATACAAACGATTGTGCTTCATGCCACGAATGTGATGAAGGGAGAACGCCACGCGGTGTTTTGATTCAAACGGAAGAAAGTCAATGCGTGGATAGTTTTGTAAAAGTTCTGTCTGGTTGAGTCCGGACTCGAGGGCAGAGAGCACCACTGCGCGCTCGACAGGCCTCCCGCGCACAACAAAGTCGGCCAGCGAGTCTTCTTTGGGTCCTGTTCGCTCGATGAAGGCGTCTGCACACAGTGTTGCAAATTCGAGTACGTCACGCTCATCCCCCCGTGCTTCGTGTTCCTTGCGCAAGGCAACACGTGTGCCCTCTGCAAGGAGTCCGCCGAGCGTTACCACGTGTGCAACCACCATCTCACCCTTTGTCAGCGTCCCTGTTTTATCTGTAAGAATGACCGTAGTGGATCCAAGTGTTTCCGCTGCAAGGAGATTGCGCACAAGTCCACCACGCTTCAAAATCGCCTCCATGCCAATCGCAAGTACAACAGTCACTGCGGCAGGTAATCCCTCTGGTATTGCAGCTACCGCAATGGCAATCGAAATCAAGAGTAGCTCAGTGAAGGGCTCTCCCCTAAAAAGTCCGAGACTAAAGATGAGCACCAGTGCAACCAGAACAATGATAGACAGAAATCTGGCAACGCGTGCAATGTTTTCTTGAAGTGGTGTTTTCGGTTGCTCCTCCTCTCGCAGTGACGCTGCGATTGCACCTATTCTCGTCTTATCCCCCACCGCAGTGACGACACCAAGCCCAGTACCCCCGGAAATAAACGTACCCATAAAGCCCATGTTTTTTTGTTCGACAAATGGGATAACCGTATCGTACTCCGTCACCACTTTCGCAACATCAATCCATTCACCAGTCAGTGGGGATTCATTTACTTCAAGATTGTTGGACTCGATGATACGCACATCTGCGGGAATATTCATTCCCGTTTCGAGAAATACAATATCCCCAATCGTCACCGCCTCAGCGCTTATGCGCTCTTTGTTTCCATCACGAAGCAGCGTGGCAAATTTTTCCTGAGAATTGCGTAATCTAAAAAATGCATTATCGGCACGGCCTTCCTGGTAGAGACTGATGGCAATATTGATGATGAGTGCAATAAAAATAACTGTCGCATCAACATAGTGACCAAGTAGCGTTGTCAGTATTCCAGCGCACAGCAATATGAATGCGAGCGGATTTCGGAGTTCACCCACAACACGGTCGATCCAGGTGATTTTTTTTCCTTCACTCAGCGTATTTTTTCCAAGTTGCTCGATGCGCATCTTTGCCTCTCTATGACTGAGACCCTCCTTTTTGTTCGTCTCAAGTAGTTGAATTACCTCTGTTTCACTCATTCTATACCACTCATGTGGAAGAAATTTTTTAGGGGTAGTTTTAGGAACCATACATTTATATATGGTTATTATAGCAAAAAAGTATCTCAAAACACACTCTAGCTAGGAGTGCGCTTTCGTCCAATTCACGGCGTTACAGTTTCACGCTATAATGCGTGCATATTCATTTATGCACTTCAGCCATGCTCCACAATCAGATTCGTGAAGAAATAAAAAATGCGATGCGAGCAAAAGATGAACTTCGCAAAGAGGTCCTTCGTGGGATACTCACAGGTTTTACTAATGAACTCGTTGCAACGCGTCGCACGCCTCAGGAAATACTCGAGGACGCGGGTTGTATAGCCGTCATAAAGCGCCAAGTAAAACAGCGCAAGGACTCCTACGAGCAATTTATGACAGGCGGTCGCCCCGAACTAGCAGAGAAAGAGAAAAATGAACTCATCATCCTTGAGGCTTTTCTTCCTCAAACGATGAGTCGCGAGGAAATAAAAAAAATTGCTGAAGCAAAAAAGGCAGAACTCGGCATGGTAGATAAGTCAAAGATAGGCCAGTTCGTTGGTGTAGTGATGAAGGCATGTGGTGGAAATGCAAACGGCAACGACGTAAAAGCAGTTGTCGAGGAACTCCTTGCCTAATGCCTGTCGAAAGACTCACCAACTGACCTTGAAGTGTATCAGTAACTGCTCTCTCCTGGCGGAAAAAACCAGAATACAACATCACGGAAGGGTGCAATGGCTGAGTAACGAAAATTACCAGTTCATTTAATCACTCGAGGATATTGTGCGGCCATATTGCACGAGACAATAGAGTCTCGCTAGCCCAGCTCTTGTTGGCAGAAAAAACGCAACTACTCTGCACTGAAAGTGCAGAGTAGTTGCGTACGGACTGAAAGTTCGAAGTGCATTTCTACGCATGCAACGCTTTGCACAAGTACATTGAGGAATATTTCTACCACCCAATACAATTCATATTATCAACAAGCATGCTAGTATTCAGCATGGCTAGAGGGTCCATCTAACTCAAGCCGTCTCGGTATCATGTCCGAAGAAAGCGGGGCAGGGTGACCCAACTCATCATCAGCGATATCCAATTTTTGTTTGTCTAAATATCACAATTCCAAAGGCAGCCTTTGGATAAACAGAATATAGAGCGGCCCCGAGGATGAGTCGGGGCCTTAGAGACCGCTCAGAACCGGAGCGGCTGCGGGTCGCCGTCGTCACGGTCGGGCAGTTCGCCCACGCGGTCTTCTTCGGGAATCGATGCAAACATGAGAAATCTCCAAGTTTGTACAAACGTCAGATTGACGTGAGTGAATTATATCATATCTTATTAGTTTTGGCAAGTACCTTACAGAGTATCAAAAACGCCTAAACGAAGGCGTTTTTTGATATCGTGTGACAGGTAACTTCTTCAAGGTCCTCCATTACATGGACTGTACACCTTTTGGATATTTCAGAAAATATCTCAAAAGTCCTTGCGGTGAGGGTCCCGCGCCCACACCTCACCTTCCAAAGCTAAGGAACGACCTTGAATCGTCTGCTCCCTGAATTTTTAGTACCCCATGTCACCCATGCCTCCATCCATTCCCCCACCCCCCTGTGGTGCGGGTTCTTTCTTTTCTGGGATATCGGCGATTGCAACTTCTGTCGTGAGAAGAATTGCGGCGGCTGAAACAGAGTGCTCGAGGCCGGCCCGTGTGACTTTAACAGGATCAACGATTCCCGCCTTCAACATGTCGGTGACCATCGCATCCTTTGCGGCGTCGTAACCAGCGTTGCCCTTTGACTCTATGATCTCTTTGATGAAGACCGCTGCGTCGTCGCGCCCAGCATTTATCACAATTTGCTTGAATGGTGCTGAAAGTGCATCAGAAACAATGTGGTACCCGATCAAAAATTCTGAGTTCTCTTTGTCCAGATGTCCCTTCTTTGAAGCCTCACTTCTGCCAATCTTTTCTTCGAGTGCACGTGCGACACGGACGAGCGTAGATCCACCCCCCGGTACGATGCCTTCGTCAATTGCGGCCTTGGTAGCCTTTACTGCGTCTTCAATCTTGAGCTTTAAATACTTCATCTCAGTTTCAGTGGCGGCTCCCACTTTGAGAATAGCCACTCCACCAGAAAGCTTGGCGACGCGCTCCTCAAGCTTCTCTTTGTCGTACTTCGAATCAGTGTGTGCAACCTGTTTTTTGAGTTGTTCGACGCGCTTCACCACGTCGCCCTTCTTTCCCTTTCCATCGACAATAACTGTTTTGTCTTTGGTGGAAATGACGCGACCTGCGCGGCCAAGCATTTCAACCGTCACCTTATCAAACGTAAGACCTACTTCATCGGTAATAACCGTTCCTCCCGTAACCGAAGCGATGTCTGCCAAGACGTCCTTCTTGCGCTCACCGTAGCCGGGGGCCTTTACTGCAAGCGTTGAGAATCCTCCGCGGAGCTTGTTTACAACAAATGTGGTGAGTGCTTCGCCGTCTACATCTTCAGCGAAGATGACGAGTTCCTTGTGTCCAGTCTGCGCCATTTTTTCGAGCAAAGGGAGTACATCCTGAATTGCTGAAATCTTTTTGTCAGTAAGGAGAATGTAGGCATCTTTATAGACGGCCTCCATGCGCTCGGGGTTCGTGATCATGTATGGCGAAACATAGCCCTTGTCGAATTCCATTCCCTCAACAATCTCGGCTTCGATGCCAAATGACTGGGACTCCTCAACGGTAACAACGCCGTCCTTGCCCACTTTCTTGATAGTCTCGGCAATTTTCTTTCCCATTTCGTCGGACTCGACAGAGATGGTCGCAACCTGCTCTATTTCATCATCAGTTTTGATTGGCTTGGCCATGATGCGGAGCATCTCGACAGCATCACGAAGTGCGGACTCCATGCCCCGGCGCACACCCATCGGGTTTGCTCCCATCGCAATGCGACTCATCCCTTCCTTCACGAGTGCCTGCATTAAAATAACCGCAGTGGTGGTGCCGTCGCCTGCAATCTCGTCGGTCTTTCCGGCAACCTCTTTTACTATTTCTGCACCCATGTTTTCCATTTTGTTTGGAAGGGTGATTTCTTTTGCGATGGAGACACCGTCGTTCGTGATGGTTGGAGCACCATAGCCCTTGTCCATAACGACATTCCTACCGCGCGGACCAATCGTGATTTTCACCGCATCTGCCACCTTGTCTACTCCCGCCCTGAGTGCCTTACGTGCACTCTCTCCAGAAATTATTTGTTTAGCCATATGTGTATTTAAAATTATTTTTCGATAGCTAATACATTCGACTCACTCATGAGAATATGCTCGATTTCCCCAACCGTGATGGTCTCGGCATCGTATCCACGTTTGAAAAGTACGGTGTCGCCTTTCTTGATTTCCATTGTAAGGCGTTTGCCGTCAGAACTGAGCCGACCTGGTCCGGTAGAGACGATCACACCTTTCTCGTGTTTCTCGGTTCCCTCTTTGCCTGGAAGAATGAAGCCTGATGCAGTCTTTGATTCCCCCTTCGACTCGAACGGTAAAATAAGCACGCGATCACCAAGGGGCAACACTTCGCGAACCTTTCCACTTCCCTTTGCCCCTGCAATTACTTTTGCCATAGTTTGCTTAAATTAATGCCTGCTAATAACTCTCACTTAATTAAACTCCGTAAAATTGAAATGCGTCGCATAAAACAAGACGGCGGAGAGTCCATCGAATAACTATTTCCAATAACGAAAATTCGTGATGTCGAGATGAAAAAATTTTATGCCGACCGATGTCGTACCCCAAGGATACGACGAGGGAGGATAAAATTCTTTTCAGCCGACAACGTGAATTTGCAGTTGGGAAGAGTTATTCGATGTGCTCTAAGTGAACGAGCCTCTATTATAGAGAGATACGAGTGGCGAGTCAAAGAAGTGCACATCGCCCTATAAAACTTCTTCTGTTATACTGTGGCGCATGGCTTTGCGACTATTTTTTACATCAGGACTGATTACTGTTATTGGCCTTGTGGTGGCATTTTGGTGGGGAGGAATGCAGGCCCTCATGATTACCGCGCTACTCGCGGTACTTGAAGTCACACTCTCCTTTGACAACGCAGTGGTGAATGCAAAAATTCTGAAACGCATGAATGCCACTTGGCAGAAACGCTTCCTCACTTGGGGAATTCTGGTGGCAGTGTTTGGTACGCGCGTCTTTCTGCCCATCCTTATTGTCAGTGCAAGTGTGGGTGCGTCCCCTCTGTTTATCGCCAATCTCGCACTGGAGGATTCAGTGGCATACGCACTACTCGTCTCGAATGCTCACTATGCGATTGGCTCCTTTGGGGGAATATTTCTCCTCCTTGTTGCACTGGCTTATTTTTTTGACGACAGAAAGGACGTGCACTGGATCCAGGTTGTCGAGAAGCATCTCGCGTGGTGGGGGTCTATAGAGGCACTCGAAATAGCTCTCGCACTCATCACTATTGTAGGAATATCAGTTTTGGTCGACGACACACACAAAGCAACGGTATTGTTCTCGGGTCTCATCGGTGCGATTCTTTTTATACTCATTGAGGGTCTCGCGAGTTCGTTTGACGTCGAGGCCAAAGATATTGCTGGAAGTGGCCTCGCGCTTTTCATTTATCTCAACATCCTCGACTCGGCATTCTCTCTCGACGGCGTCGTCGGGGCATTTGCACTTTCGACGGACCTTGTGGTCATCGGTATTGGCCTGGGAATAGGTGCCTTTTTTGTACGATCACTCACCATTTATCTGGTGCGAGAAAAAATGCTCGATGCCCTCCCCTATCTCGAGCATGGTGCGCACTGGGCAATACTTGGGCTCGCGGCAGCAATGCTGGGTGGACTTATCGTCCACATTCCTGAGGTCGTCACGGGACTCATCGGCCTCGCATTTATTCTTCTTTCGTACTACTCCTCCAAAAAAGAGCTTCGGCACGTAAAATAGCTCAACCACAAGGTCTTTGGACACCCCGTTTCCAAGATTAAAAAACGCTTGACAGAAGTTCGGGAAGGTGTATACTTGTACTTACAGTAAGCCCCTAAATTCACCCACCTATTAGGATACTCGTATTTTTAATAATACCTGCTTTCAGTGCAACCTCAAGTGCACTTCGATAGCCGAGAATCTTCCTTGG
>JAYSSO010000068.1:0-1416 GCA_043720495.1 Candidatus Lloydbacteria bacterium
ACAAGGTCTACGATGTTTCTATTATGATACACCCCGTTGAGACCGAGCTCGCACTGCGTTCATTTCAGAAAAAAGTTGCCGAAGTGCAAAGTCAAATAAACGAACGCGAGCGTAAGGGCTTTGTGCGTGATCCCGTCTTGGATATTGCCTACAATGACCTTGAGGGTCTGCGCGACAAACTGCAGCAGGCAACAGAGCGACTTTTTGACGTCGGGCTCTATATCACGGTGTATGCAAATGATGCAACTGAACTCGACAAAGCGGAGAGTGAGCTGAAGTCAATCCTTGATGCAAAACTGGTGTATCTCAAGCCTGCTATCTTCCAGCAGGAACAGGCCTACAAAAGTGTGCTCCCACTTATGACGGATGAGCTCGCCGTACACTACAAGATGAATTCTTCACCACTGTCTTCTATTTTCCCTTTTGTCTCATTTGACCTTACTTCAGATAAAGGAATTCTTTGGGGAATCAACCGGCACAACGCATCACTTGTGCTATTTGACCGTTTTGGTATGCCGAATTACAACTCAGTCACCTTTGCTGTGTCCGGCTCTGGAAAATCATACACCACAAAGCTCGAGATTATTCGCACGCTCATGTTTGATGCTGACGTGATAGTGATAGACCCAGAGCAAGAGTACGCATTTCTTGCAGAAGCAACGGGGGGACGATTTTTCAATATTTCATTGACGTCTGAACATCACATCAATCCGTTTGATCTTCCCAAGCCACGCGATGACGAGTCGGGATCTGATGTATTGCGCTCAAACATTATTTTTCTTGTTGGTCTTTTCCGAATTATGCTTGGTGGACTTACGCCAGAAGAAGATTCTATAATCGATCGCGCAATTGCTGAAACATATGCACTCAAAGACATCACGGGTGACACCAATTTTTCCGATATTGAGCCACCACTCCTTTCTGACTTTGAACTCGTGCTCTCCGGAATGGATGGCACTGAGTCACTACTGCAACGACTTGAAAAATACACGAAAGGGACCTGGTCGGGATTTCTCAACCGTCCGACAAATGTCGATATCACCAAGCGATTTACCGTATTTTCAGTGCGCAACATGGAAGATGAGCTGAAGCCTGTCGCTGTGTACATCATTACCCACCACATCTGGACCGCCATTCGCAAAGAAATTCGGAAGCGCCTCATGGTGGTCGACGAGGCATGGTGGATGATGAAGTCCGAAGACACTGCTTCATTTCTCTTTGGCCTCGCAAAGCGTGGACGTAAATACTATCTCGGTATTGCCACAATCACCCAAGACGTGAACGACTTTCTTCGCTCCCCGTATGGTCTACCCATTCTCACCAACTCATCAATTCAGATTCTCCTGAAGCAGTCACCCACAACGATTGACCTCGTGCAATCTACATTTCATCTTACAGATGAAGAAAAGTACCTCT
>JAYSSO010000069.1:0-3408 GCA_043720495.1 Candidatus Lloydbacteria bacterium
GGCACACTTTTGATACACTTTTTATATATGGCAACGACAAAACGACGACTGAATATCACGCTTAGTGTGGGGGTGGAAAAACTCATTACGCAAATCGCAAGGCGCGATCGCGTACCCGAGGCGACCAAAATCAGTGAGCTGTTAAACATCTCGCTCATGATGGAAGAAGACAAAGCGCTGAGTGTTATTGCTGATAGTCGAATGAAGAAAAAAGGAAGGAAACTTTCTCATGCATCCGTGTGGGGTGCGTAGCACATGTTTACGATAACGTATCATCGGAAAGTTAGTGACGACATTGCGAATGTTGCGGTAGTGCATCGCCGTGCAATCAAAAGAGCAATAGAGGAAAAGCTCATTACCGCACCCCAATTTTTTGGAAAACCACTCCAGTTTTCCTTGGTAGGACTGCGCACGCTTCGTGTGGGCGACTATCGGGTTGTATTTCGGTTACAAAGGAAAGAAGTATTCGTTGTGCTGATTGCGCATCGGTCCGTTGTGTATAAGTTAATAAACAGCAGAGCGTAGAGTGAGTTTTGACATTCTGGCGAAAAAAGAGATTCTTTGTTGAGATGTATTGAAGCACCAATCTACTGATTTTATGTTTATACACTTAACCTTGCGCCACGCGGAGTGAACGAGTGAGTGGACCGTCAGAGTTTCTCGACGGTTTTTTATGTTCTTGCACATTTTGCTTATTCACAGTACGGTAATAGTAGATGCTTTGGAGTATTACCATGAGGCTCATTTCAAATATTCGAGATTTTTTTAGCGCTTTACTGGCCTTTGTGACTGGAGTGCTCGCACACTTACTACAGCGTGGGAAGAAAAAGGAAATGGCCGAGTATTGTCATGTGTGCCAAGTTCACGAAAAGCCACTTCAGCTCGGGAGGTACATGATTCGTACGGGACCACGCGCAGGACTTGTGCTCGATCCACTTCCGGAGATAAGCGTGTTTGTGTGCAATAGACACCACCCGGACGGTTGCCTCGACGGTGCGGTGTGGGCCAAGGAAACACAAGATTTTTTAAAAAAGCTCGAGGTGGCTACGCAGTGTGTATATCTTTATGACCACAATCGCCAGTAATGGCGGTTTTTTTATGTATAAAAAAGGGTACCCTCGCGTGCCAGGGGCAGCGAGGGTTTGACTGTTTAGGGAGTCACCCTCTAAAGATCAGCTAATACCAGTACAAGTGGGAACCTCCCTATTTGTGTCGCCACCGGCGAGGCCGATGTGCTTGAAAGTCCGCAGTTTCTCCGCGCGGTCAGCCTTTCTGATGGCGGACGGGCAGGGTTGCGGGGCGGCTTGTCTGCCGATTACCCGGATGGATTTGAGGCATGGCCTCATTTCCACCCGGGGTCGTCACGCACTGTTTCCGACGGCACGTCGGCGAGGTTGCGAAACCTCCTGGATGGCGTGGCGCAAGGGCGCCGATTTGGCTGGCCAGCACTTGTCGCCGGCGCCAGTTTTGCCCACGCACAGAACTCCGTGTTTTTCCGCCCGCCACCTGCGCACGCTGCGCGGTGGCGGCCGAACCGGAGAGGCTTTCTCAAGGAATCATCGAGTGCAGGGCACCCGGTGACACCGGATGGCTCTGCCCCTTGCCCATCTAAAATAAAGTATACACCTTTTTATAAGTTATGTCAAGTATTCGGAGGTCGCACCTCGACTTCGGAGGTCCGACCTCCGAAAAGTAAAAAATTGACTTATTTAGAGCCATTTGCTAGTATCCAGATACGTTTCTTTGATCCGTCTTTCTCCTTTTTGCCCCCTAAAATATAGGGTTCAAAAAGAAAGCAGACGTGATATTGAAGAAACGCACAAACGGCCAGTCGAAGGTCGCTTTATACATATTTTTACTTATGGCGAAAAAATCAACAATTGCGCGCCAGCTCACTCCAAAGTTCGCAGTGAGGGCGGTCAACCGCTGTTTCAAGTGTGGTCGAAAGCACGGGTATATCAGGGATTTTGATCTCTGCCGTATCTGTTTTCGTGAATTAGCAAACGAGGGAAAAATCCCTGGCATAAAGAAATCATCATGGTAATCACCGATCCCATCGCAGATATGTTCATGCGCATCAGGAATGGTGGCGCTGCTGGCAAAAAGGCAGTGTATATTCCCTATTCTGATGTGAAAATGCGCATTGCAAACGTGCTTATGAGAGAAGGCTATCTCTCCTCTGTGTCCCGAAAAGTCCTCAAGGGACGTATTACACAGCGAGTCATTGAAGTCGGTGTCGTGTATGACACCACCCATGCCCCTGTTGTTCGAGGAATGGAACGTGTTTCTCGCCCATCTCGTCGAATGTATGTTGGTGCAAAGGCCTTGCGTCCGGTCAACCAAGGTCACGGAATTATGATCCTCTCCACACCAAAGGGTATTCTTACTGGGAGTGAGGCACACCGCGAACACGTGGGAGGTGAGATTATTGGTAAAGTCTGGTAATCAAAATATATATGTCACGTCTCGCAAAAAAACCAATAATTATTCCCGAAAAGACTACCGTCACTATCGCGGATAAAACCGTTACAGTAAAAGGTCCGCTCGGCACACTCACACGCACATTCACGCCCGTTGTTGACATCACCATTGAGGCTGATGGAATGCATGTTGCGCTCAACAATCAACATCGCGATTTTAAGGCGCTTCTCGGTACCACCGTTTCACATATCAAAAACATGGTTGCTGGTGTAAACCAGGCGTATGTAAAGAAGCTCATGATCGAAGGCGTTGGATACAAGGCAGACGCAAAAGGTCAAACACTCACGATGGCACTTGGATTCTCACACCCCGTGAAGCTTGAAGCTCCCGCTGGAGTAACGGTCATCACGGAAAAAGGATCAATGACTATTTCCGGAATCGACAAAGAGGTCGTCGGTCAATTCGCAGCGGTTGTTCGGTCATGGAAAGTGCCAGAGCCATATAAGGGCAAGGGCATACGCTACTCTGATGAGGTTATTCGCCGTAAACAGGGCAAGAAGACCGCATAACATATATGAAAAAAACAGTACTCAAAATCTATCACCGTATGCGCCGTCACAATCGCATCCGTGCAAAAGTATCCGGGACAGCATCCGTGCCTCGCCTTGCGGTATTTCGTTCGGCGCGCCACATCAGCGTACAGCTTATTAATGACGACACTGCCGTTACAATCGCTTCTTCTTCAGATGAGAAGGTAGAGAAGGGAACTAAGGTTGAGCGCGCACAAGCAATAGGCAAAGAAATTGCAACAAAAGCAAAAGAGAAAAAGATCACAAAGGTCGTTTTTGATCGAGGAGGATTTCTGTATGCAGGACGCGTGAAAGCGCTCGCTGATGCAGCCCGCGCAGGTGGACTCCAATTTTAATAAGTAGAGTCATGACAACTATGGAAGAAAAAACACAACAATCAACACCAGCACCAGTCGCA
>JAYSSO010000070.1:0-8860 GCA_043720495.1 Candidatus Lloydbacteria bacterium
GTTCTACAAAGTGACGCCCGTCAAAGTGGCAATCATCATGGGAACGCCGAAGCTTATGAAGAATCCCCGCACTGGTCGAATGCAGGTGAAAAAGACAGCGATTAAAAAGGCTCTTGTTTACCTCAAGAAAGGCGACAAAATAGAGTTTGTATAATCGTAAACTAATAATGGTGTAGAATTTTGGATGCAATACGCAGTTGAAATTCACGAAGTGTCGCAGGGGCTGTATGAGTGATACTGCTCCGCGACCTGAGAGAATTTCAACAAGTAGTGCGCCAAAATTGTAACCATCAAAATCATGAAAACATTTAAGCCATTAACTCCGTCACTTCGTAATACAGTCTTAACTCCCTACAAGGAGCTCCTCTCAGGTGACCCAACGGCCATTCCGAAAGGACTCACCAAAGGAAAGCGAAAGACGGGTGGACGCAATCATCATGGACGCATCACCATGCGCCACATTGGTGGTGGAAATAAAAACCTTTTGCGCGATGTGGACTTCAAGTTCAAGAAGCGTGATGTGCCAGGACGCATTGAGGCCGTACAGTACGACCCACAGCGCTCTGCGTTCATCGCACTTGTCGTCTACAAAGACGGCGAGCGCACGTACATCGTTGCACCAAAGGGTATGAAGAAAGGCGACCAAGTGCTCACGAGTGAGAACGCACCTCCAGTTGTAGGAAACCGACTTCCACTCAAGAAGATTGCCGTCGGCACATTCGTTTACAACGTCGAGATTCAGCCGGAAGGAGGAGCAAAGCTTGCTCGCTCAGCCGGGAACTTTATCGAAGTGATTGCCAACGACTTGGGTTACGCCTTCCTCAAGATGCCATCATCCGAGGTCCGCAAGGTGTCCGAGAATTGCTGGGCATCGATCGGTGGCGCATCAAACGACCAGCACAAGCTCCGCAAGGAAGGAAAGGCCGGACGCAACCGTTGGAAGGGCATCCGCCCACACGTGCGCGGTTCCGCCATGAATGCCGTCGACCATCCTCACGGAGGTGGTGAGGGACGCATGGGTCGGGGACTCCGCCGGGCCAAGACCAAGTGGGGAAAACCATCCGGAAAGGGCCAGAAGACGCGCTCTCCGAAGAAATACAGTAATGTGTTTATTGTCTCAAGGAGAAAAGTTGGGAAAAAATAATATTTGATTCCTCACAAAAAACCGCCAAACACAAGGGCGGTTTTTTGTTTTTTGCCGAGATTCGACAGACTATACTTCTTCGGAGAGCGTGCAAGTGTATTTTTGGCGCATAGCTTTGTTGTCATCGTCGCGAACCCCGCTCGTCATATACGAATATGCCTCGGGAGGTATCGCAACTCGACGCCTCGCTCTGCATCCAAAACTCCGGCTTGCAAAATGCTGCGATGTCGATATTGTGAGTAAATGAACTTACTTCGATATCGACTCGATGATGGAACACTGGTTGAAGTTACCACTCATGATGTTGACCGTTTTTTGAGTAGTAAAAATACAACTGAATTGGCTAAGTTTATTCATGACAGATTGTACTACCGTTACATAAGGCCGTTTGAATATAAATCAAATAGGAAAGTCGATGGTCGTGAATTGTATGCATATGTATACAAGAACGGATTTTTAGTTATGGCAAGTTGTTGCTTGCTGATTGAAACACTCGAGTCATTTTATCGTGGGCTCAATAACACAAAAGGTAAAAGTGAGCTACTTTTTTTAAAATTTTTCGGAAGAGACAAATTTTTCTCCGACTTTGCTGTTCGTGATATCCCAACACAGTTCTACAAAAGTGTTCGTTGTGGGATTTTACATCAAGGCGAAACAACTGGGGGTTGGAAAATTACTCGAGAGGGAAACTTCTTGTTGAATATTGAAAAAAAGACAATAAATGCCACTTATTTTTTAAAAGCATTAAAAAGATCAATAGAGGAATATGAGCGAAATTTACGCTCCGCAGAGTGGGGTGATGAAATTTGGAAGTTAGCCATCGCCAGAGTCCGGGCTATAATCAGAGCATCAGAGAGTAATACTGATGAATAAAAAAATTATAATGGAGTAATTTAATGCTACATGAATAAAAATGAAGAAGTCGAGCTGAAAAATCTAACGCAAACTGGCAAGCATAGGCAAGATATCCCTGTGCGTATTTCTCCCCCCAAAGGGGATCTCGGGACGTTTTTTGCTCGGATATTTTTTATTGTTTTTGTTTGTTTTATTATATTCGCGCTAGTTGACGACTACCTAAATCCCCCCGTAGTAAAAAAAAGTTACCATGTACCGCTCACAGAAAAGCAGATACAGGCATTTGAGAATGAGTGCGGTTCAGATGGAAGTCGCTGTGGCTATGACGATTCTGAGCCGTGGGATAATTTTAGAGGAAGATAAAAGCCTCGCGTTGCTCGGCAGAGGGGTTATAGACCCCCCTCTCACAAACTGAAATAACACGGTCTTGTGAAAACAAAAATAGTCCATCACTACACACTCTTCGTTTCGATTTTTGTCACTTGCTACTATGAGCATATGTCATGACGATTTGTGAGGAAAAGCATTGAAACTTGGGGGCGTTGTCAGTGAAAGACTATTGTGTTTATATGGTGGGAGCGTTCGTTCTACACAGGAGGAGAAGCAATGTCTCTCGATGCACTTATTCCTATTGTCGATACTCCCGTCATGGTCGGTGCTTTGATGCGTGCTGTAGGGGGTGTGAAGATCCCTTTCTTTTTGATTGATTTTGGCAAAGACCATCCATCGCCTGAAGCAATAATGCGCAGAAATCGGAAAATCACACTCGACATCACCCCCCTGGGTGCTGACTTCACTTTTCGGGTAACGGGCAGTAGGGTCATTTCAGAGCTGAGCGCAGAGCTTCTCTCGAAAGCGCTTGATGCACCAAAGGAAAAGCAGAAACAAATTCTTTTCAGTAATGGGCATCCAGAATTTGCCACGTGCGTGACGATGTGTCGCGAATCCTACGATGCATTCACCGAGGCGCGCGATGGTCTCAGTGGACACTGGCTACTCATCCTCTTGGGTGAGTGTGCAATTGAAATAGTCATTTCTGAGTCAGGGGAGGTGGGGAGTATCACCTCATGTGAGCGCAAAAGGTATGAGCCATTTTTTGACTGAAATGGTCATCACAAAACACCCCCGCCGGGTGTTATTTTTTAGGGAGTGGCGTGACCAGAAAATGTTGCAAAAATGGAAATTCGTGATAGGGTATACACGGTAAATCTCGCTCACAATTGAGCATCAATGAAACAGAAAAGGAGTCTCTCATGAAAGGAAGCTTTCGTTCTTTCCAGTCGCTCTCGGCGCTTGTTATCGTACTGCTTGCGGGTTGTAGCGAGTACCCCTGCGAATCAAAGAATATTCAAGTAGAACGTGTGTTTTGGCACGAAGGGAGTCGCTATTCGTTCGTGGTGAAGAACTCGGATGGTTCGATGCAGATGCAAACCGAAAATAGCGTTTATGGTGTGAAGATATATCAGGACGTCCCTGTCGGCGAGTCGATGCGAGTTGAATTGTCGCAGTGCTATATGTACGATGCAAAAAAGTCATACAGGCACTATCGTCGAGCCGATATTCACCTCCGGTCCATTGAAGATTTAAATGGTGCAGACTGGAATCATGGCAAGCACGGACGCGGTTCCACGACTCCTCTCAAGTGAACAAGCATCACAGTTGAAAACTCACCACCTTGGCGAGTTTTTTTTGTGGGAAACAAAGGGCGGTGTATCGCACTTGACAAATGGGTTGGATGATAAATAAATAAATAGAGTAGTAATTTTTGTAAGGAGTCTCCATGTTCGAAGATGCAAACACTGCGGTTATTGTCGTCGAAAAGCTGAAGCAACTTCACGAATTCGAGTAGAATTACCGCGATGAAGTTGTGCACTTCAAAGCACGGTTCAGGCGGGATTATCGTCACATGGGGGAACTTTCCCCAGAAAGACTCTCGGGCATCCTTGGGGCGCTGTTGTTTGTTCAGCAAAACATACTCACTACGGGGCCCGTTCCCGCTAAGCTCCAAGATGTGCTCAACGTTGCCTCGATGGCATCTGCCGAAATGCTACTCGATGCAATTGAGCCGAAGATTCCCGCATAAGCCTACTGGGGCCCCATCGGGGCAGTATTCTTTAACTGCAAAAGACACATGCGTTAGGCAGATGTTTTTGTAGTTAATAAAAACCACCTGTTGGGGTGGTGCTAACTTTATGTGTCGTCGTTTCTCGAATTGATGCGGAGGCATTCGCGGATATCGGCGAGGAATTTTGCTGCAACTTCCGGCTGGTACGCGTGCACGATGGTTTCGGTGTGTGTCGATTCGACATCCGCAAATTTTTCGGCAATCGTGGAGCGTAATTGCTTCGAGGTAACTCGGCTCCAATCAATCTCGATGACGCGCTTGCGCCAGCCGATGCGGATGAATTCGTCCTTGTAGATGAAATGAAACCACGGTCCGCGATACGACTCGGACCCATACTCGTTGGGATATTCCATGAGTGCGAGTTTGGGATACCCTGCATCCTGCAAGATCTCTTCGAACTGCTTCCTTGTTCGCGCGGTGACATCCGCTTTTCGACAGGCAGTGTGGAAATATTGCGTACGATTGAAAAATCCTTCGTCTCCGGTCTCGATGATCTGGTCATCGGTGACACCATCGTCCGCTGAGCGCCATCCTTTTTGGCTCACGACCACGCGCTTTTCCCAGTCCGTTTTCGCTTCCGGATATTTGGGCGAAAGATCAATGTACTTGTCGTTCCTGATCAAGATGTTCGACTGCATTCCGTAGCATGCATCCCGCCTCTCTGCATAAGCACGCTCCACTTCTCCGAGCGTTTCTCCGACAAATGCAGTAAGTGGATGGACCTCGGTCGAATGATGCGTCACAGCATCGTACACTCTTTGGATGTTCCACTGCTTCTTGCAGTGGGCACACAAGATGTGGGCCGGAGGAATTTCTCCCTTCATCCCAAATGAGATTGAGACTGTAGTGACGAGCTGGCGAGCAAATGCGAGTTTTTGGATTGCCCGGAACTCATCCCTGGTTGCAACGGGGGTCAACACGCGGAGGTCCTCCGGGAGCGGATCTTCCACGGCACGCATGACGTTGCCACAGGTATCCAGATGCCAACGTCCGCCAAAGACATAGAACTCATTGAGACGTTGCTTCTGCTGATAGCCAGCATTTCTGCGCGCAGACAGGAGGTCGTGAAACGACTCAAGGTCGCGAAGTGCAAGTGTGATACTGGCCTTATCGTCGTACCAGGGGGCGCCTTCGGGGTGGATAACGGGAGCGACTGGTCCGATTGCAAATTGCTGCATACTTTCTCCTTTGAGAGGGACTTATCTCAGAACAAAATAGCACCATAGCATCAAATTGTCAATAGTACTTTACAAAATACACAACTCTATGTAGCTTGATGAATGGGTAGCTACCTTCACAGGAGAAATTGATGAAAATCGGTGAAAACGTATTCGAACGCTCAGGTAGTTCAACAATGTCCGCACGTGGTTTCTATGGGGCACTCGGCCTCATTGTTGCATTCGGACTTTGGCTATCCGGCTTGGTCTCTGCAGAGTTCACTGCGTGGAATCCGTCTATTTGGACGGTACTTCTCGTGGGTCTCGGTATCCCCATTCTTGGTATTGTTATTGCAACTAAGTCGGAGAATCCAGCTATTTCGTTCCTTGGCTACCTCATGGTTGCAATACCGTTTGGTATGTTGCTCGGTCCCACGCTGAACCAGTATTCGCCTGAGGTCGTGCATAAAGCAATGCTCTACACCGCTGCGACCACCCTCGTCATGGGGACGGCGGGAGTGATGTACCCAGGGTTTTTCTCAAAAATCGGTGGCGCGCTCTTTATGGCACTCATCGGACTTGTCGTCGTGCGTGTTATCGGAATCTTTGTTCCAGCGCTCGGCAACATGTCCATCATCGACTACATTGCGGCAGGAATCTTTTCGCTCTACATTGGTTACGATATGTATCGAGCAAGTGCCATGCCACACACGCTCGACAACGCCGTCGACACCGCCCTGTCGCTCTATCTCGACATCATCAATTTGTTTATGAGCCTTCTGCGAATCTTTGGTAAAGACTAAACCGAAATTCGCTTTCCCCAGACCGCTTCACGCGGTTTTTTAGTTTTTTATAGCAATGTGCTTTACAAGCGCAGTGGTTTCTATAGAGTAGTTATATGCAATACATGAATGAAAAGCTGAGCGCAGGAGGAGGGGATCGCCTGATGACGCCTAGAGAGCAGGTGACAATGCCGATTGAGATGGAAGAGATTGCAGTCATGCATGCAATAGAGATAGCGAAGAAGGTGGGATTCCCCGCTCGTATGCTCGAGGGGAAACTGAATGACCTCGAAGTGAATCGTCGCACCATCATCTGGCTTGACGCTTTTACCGACCCAGATGAAAAAGCTGAGGCTATTTTGCGAATCACTCGCGAAGGACTTCCATCGGAAATATTTAAGGATGATGCAAATTTTATTATTGAGGGAAACAATACGGTCAATTAGGACAGGTTCTTTGTTTTGTTGCTTGGAGTAGAAGTAGTGCCCAGTATTCGCTACCACTTGATGCTCCGCTGGGTATCCCCATTTTTTGAATAAAAAACTGCACTCGTGTGAGTGCGGGGTCAAAATTTTTTCCGGAATTCAATTCCAATTCTTTGGTCTCGAGGTGAATATTTAAGGCGAAATTGTCCACCATCCTCCCCGAATGGAAAAAAACCTACTGCGGGTCGTTCGATTTTTGGTGGCACACCGCTCTGCCCTGGCTGGGGTACTGTGTGTGCGGGAATAATGGCACATCCAGAAGTGAGTACTCCAAAAAAGAACACAATGAGTCTCATGGCATTCTCCAAGATACTCACTTCATCGTAGCGTCCTTTTTGCATCTGTCAATAACATTGTACACGGTGATTTTGTTTGGCAAACAGAACGGCTCATTGTTTTTTGATATACTTACACATATGAATAAGGCACATGAATGATGAGGAATTTGGTGTACTCGTGGAGGAGGGTATCAGGCAGATACCAGAACGATTTCAGGAGCGCATAAAAAACGTCGTGTTTCTGGTGAGTGATGAACCGACTGCTCAAGAGTTGCAAGAAAACAGTATCGTGGAGGGCGATACTCTCCTCGGGCTGTATGCCGGCATACCACTCACCTCGCGAGGTGAATATTACGGAACAGGAATGGTACTACCCGATACGATAACAATTTTTAAGCACCCAATACTCCGCGAGGCTGACGGAAATCAGGAAATGTTGCACCGCTTGGTATGTGACACGGTGTGGCATGAAGTTGCACACTATTTTGGGTACGATGATGAAGCAATTGAAAAAAGAGAAGAATCGGGAACAAATCATAGCGTTTAATTCTGTCATTGTGTGATCATAAGAACCTATCCTAATAACCCCAGATGCGAGGTGAGGTGCTGCATTGGGAACCCATTCCGATGGGTGCTGCACCGCAAGACCTTGAGAGGTTTTTCCTAAAACCCTCAAGGTGTACTGCGCCCGTAGGGCGGGGGAAAGCGATGAGGAAGGCATATTCCTATATGTTGACCGAATCGCAGGGGCATAAGTGTTTCACCTTACAACAAAGCAGCGACCAATTTTTCTTGACGGTAATCCGTCTTAGAAAAATGAAGTACTCCCTGTGGTGGTGGGGTTATTAGGATAGGTTCTAAAATGGAGTAAGATGAGGAGATGAATGAGCCACTTGCATCCCGACTTCGCCCGACTTCCCTTGACGACTTTGTTGGACAGGAGCATCTTGTGGGAAAAGGAAAACCTATCCACGTAGCGATGGAGGAAAAGCATCTTTTCTCGTTCATCTTGTGGGGTCCACCGGGTGTAGGAAAAACAACACTTGCCCGCATCTATGCGGAGGCGATTGATGCACAGTTTTATGAACTCTCTGCGGTGTCAGCGGGAAAGGCTGATGTAAAGGCAGTGCTTGATGAGGATTCACATGGAAGAGCAAAAATTCTTTTTCTTGACGAGATTCATCGCTTCAACAAAGCACAGCAAGACTACCTTCTCCCATTCGTCGAAAGTGGAAAACTGACGCTTATTGGCGCAACAACCGAGAACCCCAGCTTTGAGGTCATTGGTGCGCTTCTTTCCCGTTGTCGTGTTTTCACCCTTCACTCCATCGGTGAAAAAGACATGCGCATGATACTTGCGCGTGCGAGCAAAATGTCAAAGTTAAACTTTGACATCGAAGAGGACGCAAAGGAGTGGCTCACGAGAGTGGCAGGTGGGGACGCCCGACAAATGCTTTCGGTTATTGATGCAACACTTACACTCTACAAAAAGATAACCTTGGAGCACCTGAAGCAGACTATCCAATCAACGCATCTGCGATACGACAAGGCAGGGGAGGAACATTACAATACCGTTAGTGCATTTATAAAATCGATGCGCGCAAGCCAACCTGACTCCGCGATATATTATTTGGCGCGCATGGTTGAGGCAGGTGAGGACCCACTCTTTATTGCACGGCGCATGGTTATATTTGCGAGTGAAGACATTGGACTTGCGCAACCAACGGCGCTCGTCGTTGCAAATGCTATTTTTCGCGCATGTGAAACAGTTGGGTACCCTGAGTGTGCTATCAACCTGGCTCATGGGGTGGCCTATCTCGCGAATTGCAAGAAAGATCGCTCGGCATATGACGCACTACGCGCCGCACAAGCAGATGTGAAAAAACTTGGAAATCTGCCTATTCCACTCCTTATCAGGAACGCCCCCACCAAACTGATGAAAGAATTGGACTATGGGAAAGACTATGAAATGTATACCAAAGAAAGCATGCTCCCTGATGAACTGAAAGAAAAGAAGTATTTAAAATAAGGGTT